>JALYXI010000002.1 GCA_030947245.1 Acidobacteriota bacterium | reverse complement strand
GCATCTCACTGCCCGGCTGGGAGAAAGGCTGGATTGTGATGCGAGCTCTGGTTCGTTAACTCGGCCGTTAACCGTGGCCCAGTTTCATGGCCCAGCCGATTCCGAAAAGAGCCAGCAGAAAATACCCGAAACAGGTAGCCCCGTACCGCAGCCTGTCGTGGTCGGTTCTCTTGGTAACAATACCCAGAACGACGGACGTAAATAAGGCAAACAGAAACGCCGCTTCAAAGTGCGACAAGCTCATCTTCGGCATCAATCTTTCCTCCCGATGGCGATCTCATACACGTCCACCATAGCGAGGATGTTCAGCAATCCCGCAGTCACCAGGAACTTAGTGCCGTAGTCATGCACGTGCCCGGCGACATCGAGTTGCGAATAACCCATCATCGTGGTCAGAAGATAGGGCGCGCCCGCCGCTAAATTGGCGATAAACCCGCCATAGTTAATCACCGTAGTCAGAAGGTCCCCGCGTTCCGGATGAAACATCGCGCCGCGCATTGCTAAACCGGCCACAAACATCAGCAGGATCGCGAGCGCTAAAAGGATCGCGCGTCCACGCCGCTTCAGCATCAGGTGTCCGCCGCCCGGAATCATCCAAGCCACAAACACGGGCAGAGCCCAAACCCTGAGCGGTGCCGCGGCTTCTTTCTTGATCGCCTGTGTCGCCATGAATTCTCTTACGAGTGTAACAGGCGGCCCGTTCCCGCTTACCGCTCTCCCCACTTCAACTTTTGCCTCAGCACATCGAAAAACTTCTGCTGCGGGGGCCGCACCAGGTGCAGGTAGAATTCCGAAGTCCGGCACTCAATCAGATCATTCTCATGCAGCGGTTCACCCACCTGCCCGTCGATTGTCAAAAACCCCGAAGAATCTTCAGCGCGGCACACTACGCCGATGACACTGGAAGAGTTCACAATCAGTGGACGATTGGTAAGCGTATGCGGGCAGATTGGCGTAATGCAAACGGCGCCGACTGTCGGGTAGATAATCGGGCCACCCGCCGATAGCGAGTAAGCCGTCGAGCCCGTCGGGGTCGAAACAATCAGCCCGTCCGCCTTATAAGCGCATACGAACATGTCATCCACATACGCCTCCAGGTCGATCATGCGTGCGATCGAAGATTTCGTAATGACAACATCGTTCAGCGCCTCATAGGCCGTCACGGCGCTGCCCGCGCGCATCACCGTCACGTGAAGCAGTTTGCGCTTCCCAATACGATGCTCCCCGCGTAGCGCGCGCTCCAGTTCGGGAAACAGTTCCTCCTTCGTGATCGCCGTCAGGAACCCGAGGCCGCCCAGATTCACCGCAAACAGCGGGATCTCGCGGCCGGAGATTGCGCGTGCCGCGGAAAGAAGAGTGCCATCCCCGCCCATCACCATCACCAGGTCACAGCCTTCCGGCACGTCGCGCCGGTCGAATCCGCCGGATTGCCCCAGGTACACGCACGTGTCGTGATCGCACCGCGTCCGGATGCCCCGCGCCCCCAACCACTCCACGACGCGTGGTACCAGGTGAACCGCCGCCGGCACGTTCGGCTTGGAGAAAATTCCGACCGTCTCAATGGTGGGCATAAAGAAGAAATTCCCGGTTGCCTTCCGTGCCAAGAATGGGGCTGGGCATCAACTCCGTTTCAAACCCCCTCGCCGCTACCGCATCCCGCAGACGCGTACACGCCTGATCATGAAGCGCCGGATCCCGCACAATCCCGCCTTTCCCTACCATTCCTTTTCCTACTTCGAATTGCGGCTTCACCAAGATAATCATGCGCCCGTTTGCGGCAAGCAGCGGAACAATCGCGGGCAGAATTAACGTAACGGAGATAAAGCTCACGTCGCAAACCAGCAGATCCACCGGCTCATCCAGATGGGAAGCGGTAAGCTCCCGCGCATTCAGATTCTCCTGCGAACGCACCCGCGGGTCGCATCGAATGCGCCAATCCAACTGATTGGTTCCTACGTCAATTGCGTGAACCCGCCGCGCCCCGCGCTGCAGCAGGCAATCCGTGAAGCCGCCGGTGGAGGCGCCCACGTCCAGGCAAACCAGTCCGGACGGGTCCACCCCGAAGTGGCGCAACGCGGCTTCCAGCTTCAAGCCTCCGCGGCTTACATACCGCGGCGGCGCGGCCACTTCTATCCCTGCGTCCGCATCCACCGTCTGCCCCGGCTTTGCCGCTTTCTGGCCCGCGACAGTCACGCTTCCGGCCATAATCAGCGCCTGCGCTTTCTCCCGCGATTCCGCTAAACCGCGTGCCACCAGCACCAGATCCAAACGCTGTTTCACAAAGTCAATTACGCTTTGCGGGAAACAATCATATCCGCAATCTCCCGCAGCCGCGCCGCGCGTTCGCCGAAACCGGCCACTGCCTCATACGCGCCCGCGCACTCCTCCCGCGCCATCTCCCGCGAACGCTCCAATCCATATACGGCCGGAAACGTGATCTTGCCCTGGTCCGCATCCTTCCCGGCCGTCTTGCCCAGCGCTTCACTGCTCTCCTCAACGTCCAAAATGTCGTCCACCACTTGAAACGCAAGGCCGGCGTGCTCCCCGTATTCCGTAAGCCGCCGAATCTGTTCTTCCGAAGCGCCGCCGAAAATAGCCCCCATGCGCACACTGGCGCACAGGAGAGCCCCCGTCTTCGCCCGGTGAATGGAATCGAGCAGCGCCGGTTCAGGCCGCTGTCCTTCGCCTTCGATATCGGCAACCTGGCCGCCGATCATGCCGCCCACTGTGCCTGACGCGCGCGCAAGCTCCACAATCATCCGCACCTGCCGTTCCGCCGAATCGCACTGAAGTTCCGCCAGCACCTGAAATGCGAGCGTCAGCAGAGAATCCCCCGCAAGAATCGCCATCGCTTCACCGAATACCTTGTGGCAAGTCGGTTTCCCGCGCCGGAAATCATCGTTGTCGAGCGAGGGCAAATCGTCGTGGATCAGCGAATATGTGTGAATGAACTCGAGCGAACACGCAGCCGGCAGCGCCCCGTCGGCATCTCCGCCCACCGCCCGAACCGCCTCCAGGCAAAGGATGGGCCGGATTCGCTTTCCACCCGCCATCAGGCTATAGCGCATGGCGCGATGCATGGTTCGCGGTTCCGCATCCTCGGGCGGCACTAAGCGATCGATCTCCCGCTCAATGCGCCGTTGCTGCTCACGCAGGTATTCGGAAAGCGCCGTCACGCCGGCCGAAAGGGCTCCGCTTGCAGCTTGCCCTCTTTGCGTACCAGCATTTCCACGCGCGTTTCCGCGTCCAGCAACTGCTTCCGGCATGTCTCGCTCAGCGCCATCCCTTTTTCGAACAATTCCAACGAACGCTCCAGCGAAAGCTCGCCCGATTCCAATTGCTTCACCACCACTTCCAATTCGTCCAATCCCGCTTCGAAACTCGCGATCTGAGGAGATTCTTCTGCCACCCGACTATTCTACGTGTTTTTTCTAAGGCGAACACTTGGCGAAAGTAGCGTAAAACCGCTACAATCGCTTTTATGGATGAAAAAGAGCGAGCCCGCGCCCTCGACGCCACGCTGGGACAGATAGAAAAGCAGTTTGGAAAAGGCTCGATCGTCCGCCTCGGGTCTAAAGAAGCCATTGTTCCGGTTTCTGTCATTTCCACCGGTTCCATTGCTGTCGATGCCGCACTCGGTACAGGCGGATTTCCGCGCGGCCGTATCTGCGAAATCTATGGCCCGGAATCTTCGGGCAAAACCACCATCGCTCTACAGGTGGTGGCCGAAGCCCAAAAGATGGGCGGCATGGCCGCGTTCATCGACGTCGAACACGCGCTCGATCCCATCTACGCCCGCAAACTCGGCGTTGATGTCGATAACCTTCTGGTCTCGCAGCCCGATTACGGCGAGCAAGCGCTCGAAATCACGAATGCTCTGATTGCCTCCGGTTCCATTGACGTTCTGGTTGTGGATTCTGTCGCCGCGCTGGTTCCCAAAGCCGAACTGGACGGCGAAATGGGGGACAGCCATATGGGACTGCAAGCCCGCTTGATGTCCCAGGCGCTGCGGAAACTCACTGGCCTGGTATCGAAATCGAAAACCTGCCTGATCTTCATCAACCAGATCCGGGAGAAGATCGGTGTCATGTTCGGCAACCCCGAAACAACAACCGGCGGACGCGCGTTGAAGTTTTACGCCTCCGTCCGTATCGACATCCGGCGAATCGCGGCCATCAAAGATGGCGACGTAGTGGTCGGTAACCGGACCAAAGTGAAGGTTGTGAAAAACAAGCTGGCCGCCCCGTTCCGGGAAGCGGAATTCGACATCGTGTATGGCGAGGGCATCTCGAAGGAAGGCGACCTGCTCGATCTGGGCGTAGCGCAAAGCCTGATCGAAAAGAGTGGCTCCTGGTTCAGCTACAAGGGCGACCGGATCGGCCAAGGCCGCGAAAATAGCCGCCAATTCCTTCGGGACAACCCCGATATCCGCGATGGCATCGATTTGGAACTGCGCAAGGTCCTCGGTCTTGTGAAGTCCGAACCGGCAAACGGCGTTGTTCCGGAAGTGCCCCCTTCGCCGCGTCCGCAACCGGCAGCGCGTCCGCGGTAGTGGGTCCGCACTTCAGCGCCATTCAAACGAGGAGAAAAACATTTTGCATCGCACGCTGTACACGTTCGCCGGCCTGCTCTTTTCCGTTTCACTTGCATTCGCCTCGCCGGCGACGTTTGTGACCGCCCTCCCGGTTGCCAAGGATCAATTGCTGATCCGGTTTAATGCGCAACCGACTTTCTCAACCAGAAGTTTTCATGGCGTCCAGTTCCCGGTGAACATCGGATACGGGCTGACCTCTCGATGGGCGCTGTTTTTCAACCTGAACCAGGGTTTTGGATCGCTGTCCAGCTCCACACCGCCGGGTTCTCAACGGCTCAGCTCCGGTGGCAGCGGTGACATGGTTTCGTACGCCCGGTACACCCTGTTCAAAATCGACAAACCGAAATCGACATTTAGGATTGCGCCACTTGCCGGCGCTTTTATTCCTGCCGGGGACAATTCGCTTCGAGGGCCACAAGGCCTCCTCCCGAAAGCGCTCCAGACCGGCTCTGGAACATTCGATCCCTACTTTGGGATCACCATGGGCTATAACACGGTTCGTTGGGGAATGGCGTTAGACACAACGTATCGCAAGAATCCGGTCACAAACCTCGGGATCAGCCCTGGCGACCAATTCCGCAGTGATGCCCAAGTTGAGTACAAGCTGTTGCCCCTGCGCATGCCCGAGGAGGGTCTTCCCAAGCTTCTCGTTCTTTCGTTTGAATCTAACTATGTGCATGACGGAAAGGACCGCGTGAATGGAGCACTGTCGGCAAGCTCCGGTGGAAATATCCTCAGGCAGGACGCTGTCTTGGAGATCTCAACACTCCATTGGCAGGTGGGCCTCGGAGGCCAAGTGCCGGTCATGCAGGATTTAACCGGTATCGGGCGAATGAAGCAGCGTAGCGGCTTTTTTCTGTTTTTCGAGTACTATCTCGCAGCGCCGAATTGGCGCGGCGCAAAGGCACGGAGATGAGACGAAATCTTCTCTGCGTCGCAATGTTGCTCTTTCTGCGAGCCGGCGCACGCAGTCAACCGCCCCTTTCGAACACAAAGATCACACGGGCCGTCGCGATTTTGAACGGCGTATTTTCCCCTCGTGGATTCTTTAACATCACGGTCCGTCTTTATCAGCTAACTGGCGTGGATGCGGCAAAGTTCGATCTCAAAAAGTCGCAGATCACCTTGGATTTCAAACCGGGTGTCACCGTTACCCCAGAGCAGATTCAGCAGGTCATGATCGGCGCGGGGTATAAGCCGGGTCCCGTGCGAATCGAACTGCTTGCGGCGAACGAGGCTTCCGAGACGGGTCCGGGGTGGGTGAAGATTAAGCACCCCACGTCGAAGAATGCGGTGATTCGATGGTTTCAACTGAACTTTTAGACCTTTAGACTGAAACGTCCTGTCTCCGGCATCAGCGGGCCGGAGGGTGCACGACTGAAAAGTGAGGAAGATCAAGCGGCGAGGCGGTCGGTTCTGCGCTCCCAGAAGTCTTGAAAGCGTCCGCTGAGACGGCAGCAGCGAAGCGCGATGATAGCGTTGGAACCGCGAAGGGTCCAGTGCATGCCCGCACGTTTGAGCCGTGTTCCGATAGTGACTTTGCATCCCGCTTCCACGACGCCGGAAGAAGTGCAAAAACCCTGAGCGCGGAATTCGGGATAGCGCATTCGGTCGCGGTTGCGGCGGATATAGAGAGCGCATTTGCGCGCGTCCTCCCAACTCGCAGCATGGCGGTCGAGCGCGCGTAAGAGTTTCGAAAGGCAGCCATCGTCCAGTTCTTTGCACCTCTTTCCGGCCC
>JALYXI010000484.1 GCA_030947245.1 Acidobacteriota bacterium | reverse complement strand
GCGATGGGTGTGGGACCGTACTTGAATCCACCCCAGCGGTAGTTGCGGATCTCGAGCGCGGAGATGGTTTGGAGGACCGCTTCCGCGTGCGGTGTCCGGTCATCCAGAATCTCCGAGGTCACCATCGGAACCTCCAAGCCATGCGCGCGGATAATCTTTACCAGGCGCGGCAGGTCCTGTGCCACGCGCTCCGGTTCCACGTGGCCGCCCTTGCGCACAGTAAGGTCGATCCCGTCGAAACCGATTTCCGCGGCAGCGAGCGCCAGATCTTCCCCTTGCAGAAACTGGAGGTGCTTTGAAAAGATGGCGGGCTTCATGCGGCGGGATAGCGGAGCGGCGAAGAGCGCGCCCGCGGCGCCGGTTGCGGAAAGGAAATTTCGCCTGTTCATTGTATTCAGGATACGAAGTACTGCCGGCCGGCAGGAGAATATTTATTCGCAGGCACGAGTGGCTCCTTGTGCAACCGGCGTCCCCGATTAACGCGCGCTTCCCGAAGCGCCGTTATGCTGACTCTTACCGGTTCCGCCCGGTTTTTCCCACACCAGCGTGACGTATTTGTTCGCGAACCCATCGGTGATTGTGGACCATACACGCAGGAAGAAATGGGAAGGATGGCGCAGATAGAAGCCAGTCATGTTCGGGCGCATACTGGCGGCGCGAGGTTCGGCTTTGCGGGCAAGCGCCAGGGGATTGAACGGTTGAACCTGGTCCATCCTGTCCACCAGCTTGAGTGAGTGCACGGACGCCATAGCCTCGAAACTGGCGACGGTGAAATTCGTTTGGTGATGCGGATTGGCATCGACCGAGGGCGTAACCGGCACCGAGGAGATCAGCCGCCCGCCCGGAGTTAGCAACTGAACGAGAAGTTCGAAGAGCCGCTTTGGATCGTCGACGTGCTCGACCGTTTCAAGCGAGACGACATTGTTGAAGCAGTACCCGGGCGAGAAAGCCATTGCATCGGAGCATTGGAATTGGACGTTGGGGCTCTGGTAAGTTGCGCGCGCATGTTCCACCGCGGCTTCGCAGATGTCGACGCCGGTTGCGTGCGTAATAGCCGGGTTCCCCGACGCCATAATTTCCGTGCCGTACCCGACCCCGCAGGCCATATCGAGCACAGTGCCCGGAACCAGATGTCTTCTCGCGAAATGGTAGCGCTGCAGATGCAGTTCTAAGGTGTCGGATGCCGTTGTGCCTTCGGTTCGGATCTCCGAGGGAACGATCCGCTCCAGGCTGGTGGGGTCGAGTTTGGTATTCATAAAGCCGCTAGAAACTCTCCTTCACAGGGGTAAGACGATCGGCCGCGCGGTCCGGCTCAATCAACCAGATATGGCGGTCCTTGTAGTAGCGAATGAGTTGCTTCTCTTTTTCCGGGCCTAAATCCCGCGCCCAAACGATCTTGGCACGGTCCGGGTCGCTTCTGTTCCATACCCATTCTTCGTGAGGGTTATGCACCGGGGAATACCGGACAATCAGGAGGTGCCGGCCGTCCATATTCTCCAGCCGGTTTTTGATTACCGCCCGCGGGTGCATTGGGTTCGGACCGGGACTGAAAAAGTTAATCCCGGCGTCTTTGATTCTTATGTGCTCCACCTGAAGCGCTGCGGATAGAAGGAAAATGCCTAAGACGGTCAGGGCTACCCACCTTCCCAGGAACTCCCCCACAGGGCGCTGCGCCGGTTTCCATCTCCGCATCGATCTAAGCCCCTCCACGATCAGCAGGTAAACTACGCCGGTGAGTGCGGCGAAGTAATAGGGCGCGCCCCAGACTTCCAGTAAGCCTCCGGCAACACTTACTCCAAGGATGGCCCAGATCACGTACAGGCGGCGTTGGGGCAACAGCCAGGGAATCGCGAGCAAGGGGAGAGTAAGTGCCCAGCGCAGATAAAAGCTCCAGAATTGAAACAGCTTATCGCCGGCTTCGCGCCAAAACGTATCTTTGCCGGTCATTCGATTGAAATAGGGGAGGCTCCAATCGATGTAGAAGCTTGTCATTTCGGGAATGGTGAAGCTTCTTCGCTCCACCTTTTGCCAGATAAAGGCGGGAGCGGGATTATAAGTGGATGCATAGAGGACATAGGGCGGCAGTGACGGCTTACCGGTGGTGCGAAAATTGTAGTAAGCGATGAACCCGGCGAGACTGAGACAAGCGAAGGTCAAAGTGGCGGCTACGGTAAGTTTCCTCCGCCACGGGAAGGAGTTGTCCCGGGCGAGCCAGAACAGCAGGCTGACAGCGACAGGGATCAGGACGAATAACCCTTCATAGATTCGCGTGTTAGCGAGAATTGCAATGCCAATGCCCATACATGCGGCACTCGCGATTCCGGGTTTGCGCCGAATGCGCGGGAGGGCCCCCAAGACGAGCAGTCCGCCCAAAGCAGTGACAGCGCCTCCCCAGTAGCTGTTCATCCAGTTGCTGAGAACGCCTAGCCGCAAACCGGCGAGCAGCGCCCCCAGGAGCGCCCACGGCGGCGTTACCCATCCTTGTAGCATCCAGCAAAGCGCGGAGCAGAATGCCCCTACGCTAAGCACGACGCCGATCCAACTGATTCCCGTTAGCGCTTCCCCAGCGGCTAAGAACAGCCCTTGCCCGGGCGGACGGATGGAACAGTAAGTGGGATGTTGTAGTTCCTGAAACGTGTCGAAAAATGCTGCCATCGGATGAGGCGGATTCGTAAGGCGGCCTTGTGCGAAGGTGTCTCCTTCGAGCAGATAACTGAATTCTTCCTGGATGGATGGCTCCGGAACCCCCAGGACCGGCATTAGCAGCAGCCGGAGAATGATCGGCAGCAGGCCACTCGCCAAAATCGCCAAACGCCGTTTTCCGGCGATCAGCCGCAGCCACTTTTCTACCGTTAGGACGGGCTGGAAACGGATGGGCGCGGCCCAGTATGCAATGCAGATCCCGGCAAGAATGACGAGCCCTTCTAACCGGAATATGGTACCGCTTGAGATTCCACGGGTCCAGATCCCGTTCACGTCCGCCCGGTTCCCGATAAATCAGCCTCTTGGCCCAGTAGCTTCACATCCCGAAGAGCCAGAAAGCGGATCTGGTCCGTGATCTTGGCTTCCAGGCGGCGCGTGCGCATGTAGAGTAACATGAACACCGTGATCATCCCGAACAACGTCAGGTAAAGGAGTAAGTCGGCGCCGCGCCCTACCCCTACTCTGTGGGCGATTTTATTTGTTAGTTCCGGGAAGAGGACAAAAACGGTGGCGCTTACGGCAAAAAGTGCGATCAGCAGCCGTAACCCGAGCTTCGAGCGAAAGGCTAAGCTGCCGAAAACGGCGGCAAAAACGCTGAGGCTTATGAGTAAGACCTGGATAGAAGTCATCTGGTCAGCTTGCGAAGGATTAGATCGATTACAATATTGATGCTATTGAACATGTTCTGACCCTTCGCCATTGAGTAATCAGTATACCGGATGGTGGCTGGAACTTCGCCGTAGCTGAGGTTAGCCTTGTGGATCAGATCCAGGATCTCCGTGGCGTGTGCGAATCCGTTCTCCCTAAGCTGGATCTGGCTGGCGGCCTTGCGGGATAAGGCGCGAAATCCGTTATGTGTGTCGGTGAGCCAGACGCGGGTGAACATCCAGGACACGAGCACTCCCGCTTTCAGAAGGAGCCGCTTTTTCCGGGGAACCAACCGGCGATCCTCCGGGTCCAAAAACCGGGAACCGAGGACCACCTCGCATTTTCCGGAGCGGATGGGCGCGATGAGGCGCTCAATGAGCCGTGACGGATGCTGGCCGTCGGCGTCGAAGTGAACCACTATCTCAGCGCCTCGCAGCAGGGCCGCCTGCATGCCGGTTTGCAATGCCGCCCCTTGTCCCAGATTGCTGAGGTGCTGCACATAATAGATCGGGAGATCGGCTAGCATCGAGAGCGCGGGAACCGCGGAACCGTCGTCCACGACGACCACTTGGTACCCGAGAGGCAGCACTCCCAGGACGGTGCGGCGCAAAACCTCGCCCTCGTTGTAGGCGGGGATCACGACAAACACGTCCTGATTCCGGGCTTCCATAGTCTCTTTGATGGTATACCGCGGCGCGAATAAATATTTGAATTGCTTCCATGATTTTTTTAATAATGTCTGCCGATTAATTTCGAATAAGTTCAAAGCCGCGGACGGCCGGTCAGATTTCAAAGCCGGGCTTACGTTCGATAGGGAACAACTCTACATTGCTAAATCCCAAGCGGGAATTGACAATAACAAAGGGTGCGGGGGTGAGAGCCATAGAACGCCATGCAAGCTTGTAGAACATTTTTGCCTTGGGCTGTTTTCTTTGCCATTTGTCCGGCTGCGGCTCAGATTCAGAATCAACCAGATGACGGGCAATGGACGATGCCCGCGAAGAATTATGCGAGCACCCGGTTCAGCACCCTTTCCGAGATCAATATTGGAAATGTTAAGTCTCTAAAGCTTGCTTGGACGTTTTCGACCGGTGTTACGCGCGGGCATGAGGCCGCTCCGCTGGTGGTAAACAATACGATGTACATTGTCACGCCCTGGCCGAACATCCTCTTTGCGCTCGATTTGACCAAGCCTGGAGCGCCGGTGAAGTGGAAGTATGAACCGCATCCTTCGGCGGCATCGCAGGGCGTTGCTTGTTGCGATGTGGTGAACCGTGGGGCGGCTTACTCGAATGGGAAGATTTACTACAACACACTAGACGATTACACCGTGGCCGTCGACGCCGGCGCCGGGAAAGAGGTATGGAAAACCAAGCTGGGCGACATCAATCTGGGCGAATCGATGACCATGGCGCCCTTGGTGGCTAAGGACCGGGTCATTGTGGGCAACAGCGGGGGCGAGTTCGGCGTCCGCGGATGGCTCTGTGGCCTGGATGCCGAAACAGGCAAGATTGCGTGGCGCGCCTATGGCGCCGGTCCTGACAAGGATGTGCTCATTGGAGCCAACTTCCACCCGTTCTACGCGCAAGACAGGGGCACGGATTTAGGCGTTCACTCCTGGCCCGGGGAGATGTGGAAAATCGGCGGCGCCGCGGCATGGAGTTGGATCTCTTTCGATCCCGAACTGGATTTGATCTATTACGGGACTTCGAACGCCGGACCCTGGAACGCGGATATGAGGCCTGGCGACAACCGCTGGGGTTCCACTCTGTTCGCGCGCCGTCCGGAAACGGGAGAGGCTATCTGGGCCTATCAATTGAATCCCCATGACGATCACGATTACGACGCGATCAACGAGAACATCCTGCTGGATTTGAACATCAATGGCCGCCTTCGCAAAGTGCTGGCGCACCCTGACCGGAACGCCCGCATGTACCTGATGGACCGTGCCACGGGCGAGGTGTTGTCCGCGGAAGCATTCGCATTTCAGAACACCAGCGAAGGCGTGGACCTGAAAACAGGGAAGTTGAAAACCGTCCCTTCGAAGAGCACGGGGTTCAAGACCGTGCGTGATATCTGCCCGGCGCCTCCGGGTGGAAAAGACTGGCAGCCGTCCGCATTTTCGCCAAAGACGGGACTGCTCTACATTCCGCACAACAATCTTTGCTCTGAGATGCAGGGTGTCCAGGCAAACTATATTTCTGGGACGCCGTATGTGGGGGCCAACGTCCGAATGTATGCGGGTCCCGGCGGCAATCGCGGCGTGTTCAGCGCGTGGGATCCGGTGAGCGCGAAAACAGTGTGGAGCGTGAATGAAACTTTCCCAGCCTGGAGCGGGGCGCTGGTAACTGCGGGCGATGTGGTTTTTTACGGCACGATGGACGGCTGGTTCAAAGCGCTGGACGCGCATAATGGAGCGCTGCTGTGGCAGTTCAAGGCGGGATCGGGCATCATCGGGCAGCCTGTGACCTATAAGGGTCCGGACGGCAAACAGTATGTGGCCATTCTGTCTGGAGTGGGCGGATGGGCCGGGGCCGTGGTGGCGGGCGGACTGAATGCGAAGGACGGTACCGGCGCTCTCGGCTTTTTGAACGCAATGGCGGACTTGCCGAAATATACCAACAAAGGCGGAATGTTGTATGTTTTCGCGCTCCAGTAGATTGTTGGCCATTGCGGCCGCCGCGGTTTGTTTGCGAGTGCCCGCCGGTGCGCAACACCTGCTGCGGGTGTGCGCGGACCCCAATAATCTGCCATTTTCAAACAACGCGGGGGAAGGCTTCGAAAATCGCCTCGCCGAACTCCTGGCTCGCGACCTGCAAGCGGCGCTGGAATACCATTGGTGGCCACAGCGAAAGTCTTCGATTGCGCTATCGCTTGATCAGAACGAGTGCGATGTGCTCATGGGCGTGCCCACGGCGCTCGATTCGGTACTGGTTACGAAGCCGTATTACCGGTCTACCTATGTATTCGTTTCGCGCCGGGACCGGCGCTTGAATGTCACCTCGCTGAGCGACCCTCGTTTTTCGGACTGGCGCATCGGGATTCACGTGGTGGGCGACGACTATGCGCCGCCTGCGCAGGCTCTGGCGCGCCGCGGGCTATCGGGTAATCTAGTGGGCTTTAGTTTGTTCGGGGCTGAGGGAGAGCGAGACCCTGCGGCCAAGTTGGTGGATGCCGTTGCGCACGGCGATGTGGATGTTGCGATTGCCTGGGGGCCACTGGCGGGCTACTTCGCGCAGCATGAGACGCAACCCTTGGATGTTGTACCCGTCTCTCCGTCCATGTTTATGGCAGTGCCGTTCACGTACGAAATTTCGGCTGCGGTTCGTAAGAACGACCGGGAGCGGAAAGCTGAACTGGACAATTTGCTGACTCGTGAGTGCGCCGCAATCCAATTACTACTGGCCGAGTACGGGGTGCCGGTCGAAAAGGAGGGACAGCCAAAATGCGATGCTTCGCAGCCATTACGGTCTGCGCTTTCGCGCTGACTTCCTGCACGCGTGAAAAGCGGGAGGTGCGGCCGGCGCCGGCGCGTGTGGTGGTGTTCCGGGACGCGGCGCGCGAAAGCGATTTGCAGCCCGGCGGCACGCAAAGTATTCCGCAAGACAGGAACCCGTATCACGGCGAAGCCTATGCGATTTCTGAAGGCGCCCGCCTGTTTGACTGGTACAACTGTTCCGGCTGCCACGCCCACGGCGGCGGAGGAATCGGGCCCCCTCTGATTAAGGACGAATGGATTTACGGCGGGGAGGCTGGGAATCTTTTCGACACGATCGTCAAAGGCCGGCCGAACGGGATGCCCACATGGGGCGGCCGCATTCCCGAATACCAGATCTGGCAGCTTGCCGCTTATGTCCGTTCGCTGAATGGGAAGCAGCCGCAATCGGCAACCCCGGCGCGCACGGACACCATTGAACAGGACCCCGGGACCATTAAGAACCAAGTGCAGGGCCAGACGAAATGAAACGGCTGTTGTGGCCGGCCGCGCTGATGCTGGCGGGGTGCGCCGGCCGGCAGCAATCCGCTGTGGATGCGGCGGGATTGCAGGCCGGGAAAATCGAAACGCTCTGGTGGTTCTTTTTGTGGCTAATGACGGCGATTTTTCTGAGCGTTATGGCAGTGTTGCTGTTGGCTTTAACGCGCCGGCATCGCGGCATAGAACAGGAGCCTCTCGAAGCAACTCACAGGCCCCCCGAACAGACCGAGCGCAAGCTGACCCGCGTTGTCACGGCGGCCTCTGTGGTAACCGTGCTGATCCTGCTCGGCCTGATTATCGTGAGCATTGCGACGGGTAAATCGATTTCCCGGCTTGGGGAGACCAAGAACGGGATGGTAGTGGAAGTAACAGGGAACCAATGGTGGTGGTATGTGCGGTATCAAAATGATCAGGCAAGCCGCACCGTGGTGACGGCCAATGAGATTCATATTCCGGTGGGTCGGCCGGTGATGATTCGCGGCACGTCGAACGATGTCATTCATAGCTTTTGGGTTCCCAATCTTCACGGCAAAAGGGATTTGATCCCATCGCGGGTAACCACGGAATGGATCCAGGCTGACCGCCCCGGCAGGTACCGCGGACAATGCGCGGAATTCTGCGGCGCGCAGCATGCGCACATGGCATTGTGGGTGGTGGCGGAGACGCCTTCGCAATTTGCGAAATGGATGGACAATCAGCGCCAGCCCGCCGCGGCTCCCAGTAATGCGATCCGGCAGCGCGGCCAGGACATATTTCTGAACAATGCGTGCGTGTTTTGCCATGCTGTTTCAGGCACGCGGGCTATGGGCCAGACCGGGCCGGACTTGACGCATTTCGGCAGCCGTTCCACTCTTGCTGCCGGAACATTGCCCAATACGAAGGGAAATCTGGGCGGCTGGATTGCCGACCCGCAGAATATTAAGCCCGGTAATCACATGGCCACGGTGCCTTTGAAGTCCGAGGAGGTAGAACCACTGCTCGATTATCTGGAGAGTTTGCAATGAGCGCAATTGCCGGGACGCCGCTCGATCTGCCCATGGACCCTGCGGCAAAAGATCAGATTGAACGCGCGTGGGAGGAGCCGCGAGGGCTCTTCGGCTGGCTTTCTTTCACCACGCACCAGGCGATCGGCCGACGGTATATCATCACCGCTTTTATTTTCCTGTTGCTGGGCGGCGTGGAAGCGCTTCTGATGCGCCTCCAGCTCGCCCGGCCGGACAACACGTTCTTAAGCCCGGAAAAATACAACCAGATCTTCACCATGCATGGGACCACGATGATGTTCCTCTTTGCCGTGCCGGTGATGGAAGGCATGGGCGTGTACTTTGTGCCGCTGATGCTGGGAACGCGCAATGTGGCGTTTCCCCGATTGAACGCGTTCGGTTATTTCATGTACGTATTTGGCGGGATTTTTCTTTACACCGGAGTTCTGTTCAATACCATGCCGGATGCCGGGTGGTTCGCCTATCCGCCACTTTCGGGACCCCAATACTCGATTGGGAAGGGCGTCGATATGTGGGCCCAGATGATCACATTCACCGAAATTTCTTCCATGAGCGTGGGCGTGGAGTTGGTGGTTACGATATTCAGACTGCGCGCGCCCGGTATGTCGCTCAATCGCATCCCGATGTTCTGCTGGAGCATGCTGGTGCAATCCTTCATGGTGATATTCGCGATGCCGGCCGTGATGATTGCGAGCACGGTGATGCTGCTGAATGACCGGACGATTGGCACCCATTTCGTCAACCCCGCCGAAGGGGGCGACCCGCTGCTCTATCAGCATGTGTTCTGGTTCTTCGGCCACCCGGAAGTTTACATCATCTTTTTACCGGCATTGGGCATGGTCTCGATGATTATTGAGGTCCATTCCCGCCGCGCCGTGTTCGGGTATCCGGCGCTGGTGCTGTCCTTGGTGGCGAACGCCTTCATTGCGTTCGGGCTGTGGGTGCACCACATGTTCGCGACGGGCCTGCCGCAAATTGGCGAGGCATATTTCACGGCGGCCAGCATGATGATCGCGATCACTAGCGGCATCCAAATCTTTTGCTGGCTTGCGACGCTGTGGACAGGCCGGTTGCGGATGACTGCGGCCTTGCACTTCGTCTTCGGCTTCATTTTCATCTTCGTGCTGGGCGGACTGACGGGCGTGATGCTGGCCGCAATCCCGCTGGACCTGCAGGTTCACGATACGTTTTTCGTGGTGGCGCATTTTCACTATGTGCTAATCGGCGGCGCCCTGTTTCCGCTATTCGGGGCGTTCCATCACTGGTTCCCGAAACTCACCGGACGGATGCTGAATGAGCGTCTGGCCAAGCTCGAATTCTGGGTTCTGTTCATCGGCTTTAATTTGACTTTCTTTCCGATGCACATTCTCGGGCTGAAAGGGATGACCCGGCGCGTGTATACCTATGCGGCCGAAATGGGCTGGCAGCCGGCGAATCTTCTGGCCACCGCCGGCGCTTTTGTGATCCTTACCGGAGGAATTCTCTTCATTGTGAATGTGGTCCGCAGCCTGCGCCAGGGGGCCGTGGCGGGAAGCAACCCGTGGGATGCCAGCACTCTGGAATGGGCGGCGGACTCTCCGCCTGCCCGGTACAACTTCGTGAATCTGCCGGTAGTAGACAGCGTGACTCCACTGTGGGATGCGCCTGAACAAAGGACCGTGGTCACGGGCACGCGGAACGACCGCCGCGAGGTGCTGGCGACCAGCCTGATGGATGGCGCACCGCAGTTCCGGTTGGTGCTGCCGGGTCCAAGTATCTGGCCGTTTCTGACCGCGCTCGGGTTCGGAATCGGGCTCTCCGGTTCGGTGTTTCAGTTTGGTTGGTATTACCTGGCGATGGCACTCGGAGCGATTGGTTTGGTGGGCTGGTTCTGGCCTCGGCCGCCTCTGGAGTTGGAGCCGTGACCGCGCCCCGAACGCTCGACGTCGCGCACCTGCAACCTTACTCGATCTCGAGCAAATCCCCGCTCTGGTGGGGACAGTTGATGATGTGTTTTATCGAGGCCAGCATGTTTTGCATGCTGATCGCGATCTATTTCTATTTGCGCTTGAGCGTGGATATGTGGCCGCCGCCCGGGACGCAGTTGCCGCATTTGACATTACCCACACTGGCGCTGATTCCGCTGCTGCTGAGCGCCATTGGTTCGTACTGGGCCAGTGAAGCGGCCAAGAAGAATAGCCGTTCCGGAATGCTGAAGGGCATGATTCTGAACGTGGTGCTTGGCGCACTGTTTCTCGCGCTGCGGTTCGCGGAGATGAAGACGCTCAACTTCAACTGGGCGACCGACGTTCACGGATCTATAGTTTGGAGCATGCTGTTTCTTCACACCCTGGATTCGGTGGGCGACCTGTTCTACACGGTCGTCCTGATCTACGCGATTGCGAGCGGCCGGTACGGGCAAAAGCAGCGCCTTGGCGTTCACGCGGACAGCGTGGTGTGGTACTTCATTGTCGGGATTTGGATCCCGATGTATGTGGTGATCTATTGGGGTCCGCGCATAGTGGGAGCGCCTTAAGATGAAACGCACCCCGGCTCTTTGGACCGGTTTGCTGGCGGGACCGGTCGTGTGGCTCCTCAGCCTGGAAGCGAATTTCGCCCTGGCTCCATGGGTCTGCGCGTTTCACTGGAAGGCGGCCGCGTATGTGGTTTCGCTGGCGGCATTCGCGATCACGGCGGCCGCGGGCCTGATTGCCTGGAGGCAATGGCGGCAGGTGGAGGGTCAAAGGCCACGCGCGATGGCTCTAGGCGGCGTAATGCTAAGCGCCGGATTTCTGGTAGCGCTGCTGGCGCAGTCCATTCCCCAATTTATGATGGCGGGCTGCGAATGAAAACGAGATGGGCCGTCATGCTGCTCGCGCTCGGCTGCCGTTCGGCCTTTGCCCACGCCGGGGAGCCGCTTGAGCCGCACGACTTGTGGACCGCCTGGCGCTTCGACCCCGGTGTTGTTATCCCCTTACTGCTTTCCGCGATTCTGTATGCGCGTGGAACCCGGCAGGCGCGCGGTACGAGGCGCTGGCAGATTGTCTTTTTCTGGAGCGGCTGGGCGGCGCTGGCATTCGCCTTGGTCTCGCCGCTTCACCCACTGGGTGAAGTTCTGTTTTCCGCTCACATGATCCAGCATGAAGTGCTGATGCTAATAGCGGCTCCACTGCTGGTTCTTTCGCGGCCCCTGCCGCCGTTTTTGTGGGGCTTGCCTTTCGAATGGCGCCGCACGGCGGGGCGATGGGCTAAGGCACAGCCGGTGCAATTCATCTGGGTAGGAATCACGGTTCCGGCCGCGGCCTGGGCCATTCACGGCGTAACACTTTGGGTTTGGCACGCGCCCGCACTGTTTCAAGCGACGCTAACCAACAACTGGATCCATTCGGCGCAGCACATCAGTTTTTTGGGTTCGGCGCTGTTGTTCTGGTGGTCTCTCTTCTATGCTCGCGGGGCACACAGCTACGGGGCCGGCGTTCTGTATCTCTTTACCACGGCGGTGCACACCAGCGTCCTGGGCGCGCTGCTCACGTTCGCGCGAACGGTCTGGTATCCCGCGTATCAGGCAACGGCTCCCGTCTGGGGCGTTTCCGCGCTGGAAGATCAACAGATCGGCGGGCTAATCATGTGGGTACCGGGCGGCCTGGTCTATTTGGCGGCCGCGCTTGCTTTATTTGCGGCATGGCTGCGCGAAAGCGGCGTTACAGCGGCCGGGTGGAGGAGTTATGCGGATTAGCGGGCTGTGCGCCGCGGTTCTGCTGCTTTGGTCCTGTCGAACCCCGGCGTTCCCTGTGGCC
>JALYXI010000482.1 GCA_030947245.1 Acidobacteriota bacterium | reverse complement strand
CTCCTATGCTGATCCGTGCCGCGAAGAAGTTAATCGCGGAGAGTATGTCGCAATTGGCCGTGTCGTACCGCAATGGTCCGCTCAGTGAAGACCATCATGTGAAGGGCAGCCGGTTGCGCGCGGGCGACCGCTCGCCAATAGCTTTCCCATTCGAGACATTCACTTTGCTGGTGACCGGAGACGCTACAGCCCCCGAAGGCATGGACCGCTATGCCGGGTTCGTTGCGGTGCGCCACGAACAAAATCTCTTGCAGTTTGCTTCTTCCGAACCGGCGCTGTTTCTAATCCGGCCCGATCAATATCTTGCGTTTCGCGGTTCCACGGCCCGGGCGGGAGCGGCGCTGATGAGCTATCTGGAACGCCTGCTGCCGCATGTTAGACTTTGAATCTCTCCACGCATGGAACGGGCCAGCCGCATAATCGGGAAGTTGAATGTTCCCGAGCGGCCGCTTACCCCGGAACAGGTGGTGTTGAGCGCATGGCCGCGCGCAGTGGGGAAACGCCTGGCCCAAAATACGCGAGCGGCGAAATTAGTGCGTACCCGCCTGGTCGTGGAAGTGGAAGATGCGGTGTGGCAGCGTAATCTCTTCACGCTGTCGTGGCAGATTCTCGCAAATCTGGTGAAGCATGTGGGACCTGGTATGGTGGAAGACCTCGAATTCCGTGTGGTTCCGCGCAGGCGGGAGCCCCAGCGCGCCGTTGCCTCCATGCCTGTCTTCGCGGACGATGCGGACGGCATTGCGGACCCCGTGCTGCGGCAGATTTACAAATCCGCGCGGCGCCGTGAAACGGCATAATCGACTCTAGAAAGAATGAAGCTAACCGAGAAAGATGTCCGCTACGTGGCCACCCTGGCCAATCTGAATTTGACCGAGGCTGAGGTCCTGCAAATGGTTCGTAACCTGGGCGAAATTCTAGCCCATATGGATCGCCTGAGCGAAATCGACACCGCTGGCGTGCAACCGATGGCGCAGGTTCTGTACAACGCACCGGAAACCGCGGCCTTGCGGGAGGATACTCCGCGCACGCCATTGAGCAACGAGGCCGCGCTCGCAAATGCGCCAATGACCGGGCCAGGGTATTTCAAGGTTCCGCTGGTGATCGAGCGTTAGCGCCATGGGGCTCGAAACCTTAACCATTGCGGAGATCCGCGACGGGCTTCGCGCTCGCACATTCAGCGCTGAAGAGTTGACGCGGCAGGTTCTGAATTTCGCGGAAGCGAATAACCCGGCGACCAACGCCTACCTGATGCTCTCGCCCGAGCGGGCATTGACTCAGGCGAAAGCGGTTGACGCGAAAGTTGCGGCCGGTGAAGACGCAGGCGCGCTGGCCGGTGTTCCGGTTGCTGTCAAGGACGTGATTTTGACAAAAGGCCTGCGAACCACCTGCGCTTCGAAAATGCTGGAGCATTACGTCCCCCCCTATGACGCCACGGCCGTAGTGCGGATTGAAGCCGCGGGTGGAATCGTAATCGGAAAAACCAATTGCGATGAATTTGCTATGGGCTCATCGAATGAGAACAGCGCGTTCGGGCCGGTGCGGAACCCGGTAGCGTTGGATCGCGTTCCGGGCGGCTCCAGCGGTGGGTCCGCCGCCGTGGTCGCGCAGGGCACAGCAGTCGTGTCGCTCGGTTCCGACACGGGGGGCAGCATCCGCCAGCCCGGATCGTTCTGCGGAGGCGGCGGTGTCACGCCAACCTCCGGCAGAGTGTCGCGCTACGGGCTTGTGGCTTTCGCCAGTTCGTTCGATCACATCGGCCCGTTTGCCCGCACGGTACGCGAAGCGGCGGAACTGCTCGGAGTGATCGCGGGGCACGATCCGCTCGATTCCACATCCGCCACCGCGCCCGTGCCGGACTACGCGGCAGCGCTGGACGGCAATCTCAAGGGCGTCCGCCTGGGCGTGCCTAAGGAATATTTCAAAGATGCCACGGGCGAAACGGCGGATCTGGTAATGGGCGCCATCGAAACTCTGCGGGCAGCCGGATGCGAAACGCGCGAGATCAGCCTGCCTGCCACCGATTACGCCATCGATACTTACTACGTGCTTAGTACGGCTGAAGCAAGTTCGAACCTGGCGCGTTACGATGGCGTCCGCTACACAGTACGCTCCGAACATTCCGATACGTTGAGCCAGATGTTCCGCAACACGCGCGGCGAGAATTTCGGCCCGGAGGTGAAGCGGCGTATCATGTTGGGCACCTACGTCCTGAGCCATGGATATTACGACGCCTACTACCGGAAAGCGCAGCAGGTGCGCGCCTTGATCACCCGCGATTTTACGCAAGCATTTGAGAGCGTGGACGCCATCGTAGCGCCCGTTTCGCCCTTTCCCGCATTCAAGCTGGGCGAAAAACTGGCTGATCCCATGCAAATGTACCTTTCGGATATCTACACCGTTACGGGAAGCCTGGCGGGCATTCCCTGCATGAGCGTTCCATGCGGGCGCACTTCCGGCAACCTGCCTGTAGGCTTGCAGATTCTTTGTAACCATTTCGACGAATCGCGCATGTTCCGGATCGCGGATGCGTTCGAAAGGGTAGTAAGGTAAAGGACGTCATGCCATTTACTCTTCCCCCGCTCCCTTACGCTCCGGATGCGCTTGAGCCGCACATCGACAAGGCCACCATGGAACTTCACCATGACAAGCACCACGCCGCCTATGTTGCGAATCTGAATAAGGCGCTGGAATCCGCTCCTGAGCTTGCTTCCATGCCGATTGAACAATTGCTGGCCAACAACTGCGCGGCGGCGCCTGAGAACATCCGGACCGCGGTGCGCAACAACGGCGGCGGTCACATGAATCATTCCATGTTCTGGAAGATTATGACGCCGAATGCGCCGGGTAAACCGGAAGGCGCCGTCGCTGAAGCCATCATGGCGACCTTTGGCAGTTTCGATCAATTTAAGGAGAAGTTCAACGCCGCGGGCGCCGCACGGTTCGGTTCCGGCTGGGCCTGGCTGATCAAGGACGGCAGCAAGCTTGAGATTATCTCAACCGCGAATCAGGACAATCCGATTATGGATGGAAAGAACGCCGTGATGGGGCTGGATGTTTGGGAGCATGCGTACTATCTGAAATATCAGAACCGCCGTCCCGAGTACATGGCTGCGTGGTGGAACGTCGTGAATTGGAAAGAAGTGGAGACGCGCTTTAACGCCTGACGTTGAATCCGCTAGGGCGGTTAACGGCTGCCGGTCAGCCGTTAACTGCTGCCCAAGCCTGTTGCAAACAGGGATGCGCAATGCGCCGCGTGAGTACCGCGCGAAGCTTGGATGTGGGGTGGTCGAGTTCGTAAGCGCGTACGGCAACGGCCAAAACACTCGTCGGAATGCCGGTAGAACCCCAGCGTAATTCCTCTTCCGCCACAGGAATAGCGTAAACGCGGCCAATTTCCTGCCATACGTTATTTCTCCTGCGAATCACCTGACAGGTCTTCCGCCCGGCGACGCGAATTCCGAGCCCGTTCCTGATTGTGTAGTCCTCGATAAGTTCCATAAATTGACTTACAACTAATCAGACGAGATCCTTCGCGATTCGGACCAAACATTTTCCGCTTTTAACAAACATTTCACGCGAAAGCCGGTTCGCGTTGGCCTGCGCCAACTCTTGCCAGTACGTACGGGCCCTCTGGAATCACCGCGATACGGGCGCTCGGGCATAACCCTGCTGTAAGTGCAGTGACAGCTTCGTGAACTGTGTCAAATGATGGGCCCCATAAACAACTTCGATCCCGCGGCGCGATCCCGGGCACAAAAAACAAGAGTTCGGCCTTTTGTTTCACGAGTGCCAGCTTCTCCAACTGCCACTGGTCCACCTCAACAGGCTCCCTGTCCAGCTTTCCCAGGAAGTCTTCGCCCGAAGCGTTTTCGGTCAGCATACGGTGAAATTCCCGAGCACCCGTGCCCTCCCGGCATTGGGCAAGCAACAGGATGCGCCCACCGGGTTTTACGATATGCGCCGCCGCGGTCACTCCCTTAACAGCTTGGTAAAACGTAAGATCCAGGGGATAGCCGGCGGAGGTCGTAATGACCGCATCTGCCGGCTCGTCCAGCGTTTCCAGCATAATGCGCGAGACGTAGCGAACGCCTTCAGCATGCGCGGTTTCAGGGGCCCCGGCAAAGAGGGCGGAAACAGCGCGCCGTCCGTAATCCGCCGTACCTCGACTGAGTGCGGCGTCCACCAGGAAATGATGTCCGGCCATGCGCGCGATTTCGAGCAACTCGGAATGCAGAGGGTTGTCTTCAATCGATCCCTCAGTGGTACGGCCGTCACGCATGAAACGCGGGCTATGCAGCACCTTAATCGTCTCCTGAGCGGCAAGCCCGGGCGCAATCAGCTTGCGGCCCCCGGAATAGCCCAGCATCAGGTGGGGCTCAATAAAGCCGAGCGTAATATGTAGTTCCGCTTCAACAAAACGCCGGTCGATGAAGACCGGCGTTCCGGAGCGGGTCATTCCAAGATGAGCGTGCTCGCCCAATTCACGCGCATTGTGGTTCACGACGCGGTAGTTGCGCGCGATACCGGCTCCGACAATCTCTTCGACTTCAGCCGGCGGCGCAGCCCTGTGCAGCCCCGTTGCAATTAGGATCGTGATTTGATCGCGGGCGATTCCGGAGGCTTCCAGGCGCGCCAGGAGGGGAGGCAGAACCAGACGGTTCGGCGCTGGCCGCGTGATGTCGCAAACGGAAATCGCCGCGGAATGCTTACCGCGCGCGAGCCGCGAAAGCGGCAATGTACCCGCCGGATGATCGAGGGCTTCAGCAACCGCGACATGCGGGTCCTCCAGGGGCCGCGCCGAATGCGCTTCCAAAATCCGGTATTCAAACCCGGCCGGCAAATCTACCTGTAATCCTTCTTTCCCGAATGCCATCCGCACGTGCATACAGGAAAAGCTATCAGATCGCGGTGGATTCCTGTAAGGTGTTATAAACTGGTACGGTAATTAGGCCGGATATGAACTCTGCCACACGGACGATTCTAACTGTGGATGATGAGCCGTTCGTCCGTAAGTTGATTTGCACCTTCCTGGAACGGGCGGGCTTCCGGGTGTTGGAGGCCGACAGCGGAGCGGAAGCGCTCGCCATTTTCAATGCACAGCCGGAAATCGCAGCCGTTCTGACGGATATCCGCATGCCTGGGATGGACGGCAATGCGCTCGCGCGAAAGCTCATTCACCTCCGGCCGGCCTTGCCTCTGGCGTTCGTTTCGGCCTTCGAAACCGACCGGGAAGAGGATCTGCAGGATTATCCGGCACTGGTCAAACCATTCACTTGTGACCAGTTACTGGCGCGTGTTACATCGCTGCTCTCCTGTCCCGCGCGTGCGGGAGATCCTGCTATAATTGACGCTTAACCCAGATGCCGAAACGTACTTTCCAGCCGAATAACCGGCGCCGAGCCAAGACGCATGGTTTTCGCACGCGCATGAAGACCTCCGACGGCCGCGCTGTGATCTCCCGCCGCCGTGCCCGTGGACGGCACAAGCTCTCTGTGAGCGACGAGAAGTAGAATCGCCCCGAACCGGAACAACGGTGCCGAACGCCTTTTCCATCGCTTTCCTTCCAGCAATCGGCTTCTCCGCTCCACTGATTTCCGAACAGTTTATGACAGCGGTACCCGTATTGCCGGGCCGCTTTTCGCTGCCTTTTGTCTTTGCATGCCCGAGGTTGCCGAACCCCGCGTTGGCTTCACCGTGCCTCGGGCCTTGGGTAACGCAGTTGTCCGCAATCGCCTTAAGCGCCGCTTCCGCGAAGCCGTTCGGTTCCGGCTGGGCACATTAACTTCTCCGTGGTTCATCGTAATCAATCCGCGCCGTGCTGCCATCGAGTGCCCGTTTCCCGACCTGGAAAAGGAGATTGCCCGGCTTTTCGATCGCTGTTCCAAACAAGATTGCAATCGATCCTGACCGGTCTCTTACGCGTATATCAATCAGGAGTGTCTCCTTTTTTGCCTTCCGCTTGCCGTTTCTATCCGACATGCTCAGAATACATGCGCCAATCCGTTGAATGCCATGGGGCCTTCCGAGGTGTTTGGCTGGGTCTGAAGCGGCTTGGCCGATGCCATCCTTTCTCCCGCGGCGGAGTGGACCCCGTACCGAATGACTAACGATAAACATGAATTCACCATGCAGGGCCGGATGCTGCTTGCATTCGTTCTGGTGTTCGGCGTGATTTTTGCCACGCCTTACTTCTACAAGATCTTCGTCCCTCCCGCTCCGCCGAAGCAGGCAGTGACTGAGTTTCCGAAGAAGCCGGCTGCCGCCACTACTGCCGCTGCGCCCGCCGTCCCAGCACCTGTAACCGCGCCGCCGGCAGGGACCATTGCGGGCAGCCGTGAAGAATCTACTGTTATCGATACGGACCTATATCACGTCATCTTCACCAACCGGGGAGGTGTTGTTCGTAGTTGGAGCTTAAAGAAGTTCAAGGACTCAGCGGGCAAGCCGCTGGAGATTGCGAACTTTTCCGCGTTCGCAAAAACCGGAAATCCCTTCGCGTTCACGTTTCGCGATAAAAAGCCTTCGGTGGATCTGAACCAAGTCCTGTTCCTTGCGAAGGAAAATCCCGATGGGCACTCTGTCTCGTTCGAGTACTCCGATGGCCATGTTTTCGCGCGCAAGGTCTTCGAATTTCAGAAGGACAGCTATGTTTCCACTGTGTCCTCCGAAGTCACTCAGGACGGCGCGCCGATTCTGAACCTGCTGCAGTGGCGTGGCGGCTTTGGCGATTTCGCAGCGCTGAACGCAAGCGGGCAGCAATCTGAAATCCGGTATGACACGGCGGAAGGCAAGGTGTTGCGCGACACCGCAAAGGCCGCCAAAGAAGGCCCGCGAAACACGGACGGCACTTTCTCGTTCGCCGGTCTGGAAGACCAATACTTTACCGCCGTATTTCTCCCCACAGGGAACGGCGCGACAGAAACCACCATCTTCAGCGACACCGTCGCGAGCCCGTTCGAAAAGGAAGAAACGCCTTTCGTGGGAACCGCGGTGGGCGGCACGGGACATACCGCGTTCTCCCTATTCGTCGGACCCAAGGATGTCGACACCCTCCGCAAAGTGAATCCAAAGCTGGAGCAGATCGTCGATTTTGGCTGGTTCGCGATTATCGCGAAACCGCTGTTCCTCATCCTGCATTTCCTGAACGATCAATACGTCCATAACTACGGCTGGTCCATTATTCTGATCACCGTAATCATCAACGTGCTTCTATTTCCGTTGAAGCTGACGAACATGAAGTCGATGAAGAAGATGCAGCGCTTGCAGCCGCAAATCGCCGTCATCAATGAGAAGTATAAGAACATCCCGATGCGGGATCCGCGCCAGCAGCAGAAGAACCAGGAAACGATGGACCTGTACAAGAAGAACGGCGCCAACCCCGTGGGCGGCTGTCTGCCTCTTCTGATTCAGATGCCCTTTCTGTTCGCGTTTTATAAAGTGCTTTCCGTATCCATCGAAATGCGTAGCGCCAGTTGGTATTGGGTGCACGATCTTTCGCAGCCTGAGCTTGGGATGCTGGGGATCCGGTTCCTGCCGCTTTTGCTGATCGCAACCGGCTTCCTGATGCAGAAGATGACGCCAACCGCGGGAGGCGATCCCGCGCAGCAGAAGATGATGCAATTCATGCCCCTGATGATGGGATTTTTCTTCTGGAAGGCGTCCAGCGGCCTGGTGTTATACTGGCTCACTGGAAACTTGGTAGGAATCCTGCAACAATGGTTTTTCAACAAAACCATGACCCCGGCGGAAGTTTTGCCAATGCCGAAGATCGCGCGGAAAAGCGGCGCTAAGTGAGCGATAACAAGTACACAGTCGAGGCAGTCGGGCCTAAGATCGAGCATTTTTTGTCCACGGTGATCCGTGAGGGCGGCTTCGCTCTTACTTTCCAGATCGGAGTGGGGGATTCTTCCAACCCGGAGATCGAAAATCCCGAGGTGGTTGTAAAGTTTTCGGGCGTCGACGTGGACCTGCTTCTGATGAATCGCGCAGAGCTGCTTCTGGCTCTGGAGCAGGTCACCATGGAGGCGCTTCGGATGCCTTCCGAAGACCATTCCAAGCTTTCCTTCGATGCGAATGATTTCCGTATGCTGCGCATTGCGGAGCTTCGTATGAGCGCCGCCGCCGCCGCCGAAAAGGTAAAGCACACGGGTGAGCCGTTCCGGTTCAATCCGATGAACAGCCGGGAGCGCCGCGTGATTCACATAACGCTTCGCAATGAATCGGAACTACGAAGCGAAAGCGCCGGCGTGGGCGGCTACCGCCACGTGATCGTGTATCCGGCCGGAATGGCAAGTCTTCCTGAGCCTCCGCCTCCGCCCCGAACCGATCGCCGGGATCGCCCTCATGAATCTCCACGAAACGATCGCCGCCCTTTCGACTCCACCCGGCCGCGCCGGCCTGGGCGTCGTCCGAATTTCCGGTAAGCAGTCTCGCGCCGTCGCACAGCACCTGGTTCCCGGTATTGAGCTTGAGCCTTGGCGGGTCCGGCGCGGCACGCTCATTTCCGCTGTCGATCACGTCCTGGTCACGCTTTTTGCCGCCCCGCATTCTTACACAGGCGAAGATGTTGTGGAAATCTCCTGCCACGGCTCACCCGTGGTGCTGCGCTTCTGCCTGGAGCAGGCTGTCGTGGCAGGAGCGCGTTTAGCCGAACCTGGTGAGTTCACGCTACGGGCTTATGTAAACGGCCGCATCGATCTGCCCCAGGCTGAAGCAGTGCGCGACCTGATTGACGCCACGACGCTCTACCAGGCAAAGATCGCGGCGCAACAGGTGGAAGGGTCCATCTCCCGGCGAGTCGGTCCGCTGAAGCAGCAATTACTGGAGTTGATTGCGCTACTCGAGGCCGGAATCGATTTCGCCGAAGACGATATCTCGATCGCGCCCAATGACGAGCTGTTCCGCCGCCTGATCCCGCTCACAGACGGCGTGCGCCGCCTATCGGAAAGTTTCGCCTATGGCAATCTGGTGCGCGCCGGTTTACAACTCGCCATTGTTGGACGGCCCAATGTAGGAAAGAGTAGCCTCTTCAATCGCCTGCTGGAAAACGACCGCGCGATTGTCACCGATATTCCCGGCACCACGCGAGATGCCATCTCGGAAACCGCCTCCATGGAAGGTATTCCCGTAATGCTTGTCGACACCGCGGGCATTCGCGAAAGCGCGGACTACGTGGAGACTCTCGGCATCAACCGCAGCTATCAGGCGATGGCCGACGCGGACCTCACATTGGTAGTCATCGACGGCTCAAGCGGCTTGACTGAAGAAGACCAAGGAATTATCAAGCGGGTATCGGGACGCATGGTGCTGGCCGCGAACAAGTGCGATCTGGGGACCGTGGCGCCCGGCCTGCGCGTGAGTGCGGTTACGGGGGAGGGAATCGCGGATCTGAAGCGTGCCATCCTGCCCGAAGCCGAAGCCGCGAACGAAACGGGATTCATCACCAGCATTCGTCATGAACAACTGTTACGGGAAGCACTCGAATGGCTGGAGCGCGCAGCGGGCGCAATCGCAGAGAATATCCCGCACGAAATGCTGCTGCTGGACCTCTACGCAGCTTTGACGCCGATTGGCAGCATCACCGGCGCAACCACGGCGGATGATATTCTGAACCGGATTTTCAGTACGTTTTGCATCGGGAAATAACAGAGTTGGCCCTTCGCATGATCGAGATAACGGCACCAATAGGAGGTTCACCGTTGACCGCCATTTATGTCATCCTCGTCGCCCTGGTGTTCGTCGCCCTGATCTTTTTTCTGATCTTCCCACGCGGGAAGAGGTTCTTGCGGGATCACGGCCCTAGAGATACGAACCCGGCAGATCCCGACAATTCAAATTGGAAGATGCCGAAGAACTGATCGCGTTTATTTCTCTTTAGAAGCCCGGTATCCCGCTTTCGTGGCGTCCGCTTCCGTCATATACGCGCCCTCTTTCGTGCGGCCATACCAGCGGTCCCCCTGCGTGTGGTACACCTTCGTCTCTTTATTCACCCACACCATACCCGCGGAAGGGGGCGCGGTGTAAGGCACTGTGGGCATGTTCTTCGCGCCTTTCGGCGCCGGGTTCGGCGAGGGCATCCCGGCGGGCACTCTCGGAGAAGCAGCCGCCGGTGACATTGGAGCCGAAGGAGCCATCTTCGGGCCATTGTTTGTCGGCATCGTTGCAGGAGCTGCGGGAGTAGAACTCATTCCCCCACCCTTCACCGTCACCATCGGCGTAATTTGCGCGAGTTGATTCGCACTCATGCCGGTCTTTTTCAGGTCCGCAACGGAATTGTAGGGGCGTCCCGCAATGATCTTCTTCGCCGTCGCATCGCCAATGCCGGGAACGCGGGTCAGTTCCGCCGCGGACGCGCTGTTCAGGTCCACCGCGGAGGAAGGCGCCGTCTTTTTTCCGCCCTGCCCGATCTTTTTATCTTTCGCCGGTGCGGTGGCTTGCGCCCCCACAGTCGAGGGCAAGATCGCCAACGCGACGATCACAGCCAAAGTGCGTAGACCTGTCATCTTCATGGTGCTAATCTACCGCATTTAGCGAAAACGAATCTGTGCGATCACTAAGTCGGGCATGGTTTGGTTCCATGTATCCGGAACATTGTCAAAATTTAACCGGAACGGCTTGGTGGCGCCGGGTTCCAGCGGCCCTGTGCGAGGCCCCACCACCATCACGCGATCCCGTTGGACAACCTGCCCATTCGGCTGGTGAAAGAAGCACGTTATCTGGACCACCTCCACTGCGCGCGAACCCTTGTTGCTAATCTTCCCTGTTATCTCGAGCAGCGAAACCTTTGCCACGCTGTCGGCCGCCTGCATGGAAACATCGCTCAAACCCAGGTTGCCCAGGTAGCTTTTTGCTTCCGCGGTCAATACCGGCTCCGCAGGCGGCTTCGGTTTCGGACCCAGAACAAAGAATCCAGCCAGTCCCGCCAATACCAGGACGCCCGCCAGGATCGGTAGCTTGTTACCGCCCGCCAACCGTCATCTCCGGAATCAAAACCGTCGGCGAAGCCGTTGACCCGCGAAACTCAAGGTCCGAACCTGCTTCCATTCCCATCAACATCTGCTGCAGCGTCCCAGCAATAGTAACTTCCGAAACGGCAAACGCCAGTTCTCCATTCCGAATCCACAGACCCGCCGCCCCCTGCGAGTAATCGCCGGTTGCGATATTCACGCCGGAGCCGATCAGTTCCGTCACGTAGAAACCATTGGCCACAGATCCAATCAACTCTTCCGCCGTCCGCGAGCCGGCCTCCAGGTAAAAGTTCCCATGCCCCACTCCCGCGTTGCCGGTAATGCCTCGCGAAGCGTTCCCGGTTGATTTCATGCCCAGCTTCCGTGCCGAATAGGTATTGAGAAGGTAGTTCTTCAGGATGCCGCGTTCAATCACCGGAGTTTTCCGCGTAGGGACGCCCTCGTCATCGAAGGGCGAACTGCCAAACAACCCGGGGATGGTTCCGTCATCGATCACAGTCACACCGGCGGAGGCCACCTGCTCCCCCAACTTGCCCGCCAGAAACGTAGAATGGCGGTACACGGAACGGCCTTCCACCGCTTCAAATATGTTGCCCAACAGAGAGCGCGCTGTCCGCGGTTCAAAGATCACCGGCACCCGCTGGGTTTCCACCTTGACCGCGCCCAAGCGTCGAATCGCGCGTTCCGCTGCACGGCGTCCCACATGTTCCGGCTTCTCCAGGCCGCTGAAATCGCGAGCGCTATGAAACCAATAATCGCGCTCCATGTGGCCGTCCTGCTTGGCGATCGGTACAGCGCTTACGGAGCAGTAGCTAGAGCGATACCCCCCCGCGAAGCCACGGGAGTTCGCAAACACCCGGTGCCCCAGGTGGGAATCGAACGACGCGCCTTCGGAGTTCGTGATGCGCGGATCGAACGCAAGCGCCGCCGCTTCGGCCCGCTTCGCCGTCTCAATCCTCAATGCAGTTTCGAGGGTTTCGACATCGGAGCTATATAGCCGCAGATCACCCTCAATCGAACCGAGTTCCTCCGCCTCGGGCAGCCCCGCAAAAGAATCCTCTCCGGTAATTCCGGCCAGTTCCATAGCGGCTGCCACCATTTGCCCGATTCCTTCGGGCGAAAGGTCGGACGTGTAGGAAGATCCGGTATTCAGACCCTTCAAGATCCGCAACCCTGCTCCGCGGGAACCGGCCTCCTTGAGTGTTTCCACCTCGCCCATGCGTACCTGCGCTGAAAACTCTTCGCCCTCCGAAATTGTGCACTCGGCGTCCCCAGCGCCTGCTTCCAGAGCGCGCCTGACCACCTCGCGCGCCAAATCGATCAAGCGGAGGCCTCCGCCCCGCCGGTTCCACCCACGGTCATACGATCAATGCGCACGGTCGGAATCCCGACGCCCACCGGTACGCTCTGACCTTCCTTACCGCAAACACCGATGCCTTCATCCAGCTTCAGGTCATTCCCCACCATGCTGACGAACTTCATCGCTTCGGGGCCATTGCCGATCAGCGTGGCATTCTTCACCGGCCGTGTCAGCTTTCCATTCTCGATCAGATAGCTTTCAGAAGCCGAAAAAACAAAATTGCCGCTGGTGATATCCACCTGACCGCCGCCGAAGTTGGCGCAATAAAGGCCTTTCTGGACGCTCCGAATAATCTCTTCCGGATCGCTTTGCCCGGCCAACATGAATGTATTTGTCATGCGCGGCATGGGGATATGCTCGTAGCTCTCCCGGCGTCCATTCCCGGTCGCGGCGTTGTTGGTGATCCGGCTCGATAGCTGGTCCTGCAGATAGCCGCGTAGAATCCCGTTCTCAATCAAAACATTGCGTTGGGTAGGGTTGCCTTCATCATCCACGTTCAGTGATCCGCGCCGGTTTGCTATGGTTCCGTCGTCCACCACGGTGCAGAGCGGGCTCCCTACTTGCTGGCCAATGCGCCCGCTGAACGCGGACGTCCCTTTCCGGTTGAAGTCGGCTTCCAGGCCGTGGCCTACAGCCTCATGGAGCAGCACCCCGGGCCATCCGGGACCAAGCACGACGACGCTCTCTCCGGCCGGCGCATCCACTGCATCCAATTGCACAATCGCCTGGCGAGCCGCTTCGTGCGCGAAATGCTCGGGTGTTTTCTCATGGTAAAAAAAGTCCAGTTCTACGCGGCCGCCGCCCCCTGCGTGGCCGTTCTGCGGAGCGCCGCCGTTCTGCCGGGCCAAAGCGTTCACGCTCAGGCGCGCCATCGGTTGACGGTCAAAATTGAGAACGCCATCACTGTTCGCCACCATCACATGGCGAAGACTATCCGCATAAGTCGCCTGGACCTGGAAAATGCGCGCGTCGTGAGCGCGGGCCGCCCGTTCCGCCCGCTTCACCAGATCCACACGCTCGGCGAAGCCGGTCTCATTCGGAGCTGTCAGCACCGGATAGAGATTGCGCTTTTGCCCCTCATGCAGCGGAGCTTTCTCCACCTTGGCCGGTCCGGAAGCGATATACGCCGCAACCTTCGCGGCCTTGCGGATCTTCTCGGGACTTAAATCGTCGCTATAGGCGTATCCCGTTCTTTCGCCCGCGATCACGCGCACCCCCACCCCGAGTGAAACGCCCTGAGTCGCCGTCTTTACGATGGATTCATCAATGGCGATCATGCTGGTGGCCAGGTATTCAAAATAGATGTCCGCGTAGTCTCCGCCTTGCGAGAGCGCAAGCGAGAGGTAAGCTTCGAGGTCGGACGGCGACAGCCCGAATTTGGACGCGAAGAACGAGTCCGCGAATGGCATAGCTCTAAGTTAGCGCACGCTCAACCTTACGGAAGTTTAATAGGGACTTCACCGGGCGTTAAGGATTGCGTACGTATGATTAATTGAAGGCGGAACGAAAGCGCCTCAAAAGGAAAATAAAACCATGAAAAACGTATTGTCAGCCGCTCTCGGCCTCTCCCTCATGCTCGGTTCCGCGGCGCTCTCCTTCGGAGCCCAGGACGCCCCAAAGACCGATGACACGAAGACGTCCAGCACCACCGAGAAGACCACCACCAAGACCAAGACCAAACACGGCAAGAAGTCCATGCCGTCCAGCTCCACCACTACCACCGCTCCTCAGTCTGGCTCCACGACGACCACCACCACCACGCCCCCGCCCACCAAGTAATTGGACTGCGGGTTTAGATAAAAAGGGGCGCGGCCACCAGCGTGATTGTGCTGAGCAGTTTGATCAGCACATGTAACGAAGGACCGGCCGTGTCCTTAAACGGATCGCCTACGGTGTCGCCGACTACCGAAGCCTTATGTGCTTCGGAACCTTTGCCGCCGTAGGCTCCGGTCTCGATGTATTTCTTCGCGTTGTCCCAAGCCCCCCCTCCGTTGTTCATCAGCATTGCCAGCAGAATCCCCGTAATCGTCCCCACCATTAGAAAGGCCGCCACTGACACAGCCCCAATCGGAAACGCGTCTCCAGGATCGCTAAACATCCGGAAAACTCCCCCAACAACGATTGGGCTCACCACGGCGAGCGCACCGGGCACAATCATCGCCTTCAATGCCGATTGCGTCACGATATCGACGCAAGCGCCGTAATCGGGGTCCGAAGTGCGCTGCATAATTCCCGGGTTCACCCGAAATTGCCGCCGCACTTCCTCGATTACAGTTTGAGCTGTCCGTCCCACCGCCTTGATCGCGAATGAGCTGAACAGAAACACGAGCATCGCCCCCAGTAGCGCTCCCACGAATACGGGAACATGCCCAATGTCGATCACAAAAACCGAATCGAGCGGCCTGTGCAGTAAATTCTTCACCTCATCGATATACGCCGAGAACAGAAGGAAAGCAGCTAACGCCGCGCTTCCAATTGCGTATCCTTTCGTCAGCGCCTTGGTCGTGTTGCCCACCGAATCCAGGCGATCGGTCCGGTGCCGGACAGATTCGTTCTGATGAGACATCTCCACAATCCCTCCGGCGTTGTCCGTGATGGGACCGAAGGTATCCATAGCCAGAATGTATGCGGCTGTCGACAGCATGCCCATGGTTGCGATTGCTGTTCCATAGAGGCCCGCGGTGGCACGCGAAACGCCTTCCAACCCCGCGTTCATTCCCAGATAATAGGAGCCCAGAAGGGCACCGGAGATCACCAAAACCGGAAGCGCAACACACTCCAGGCCAATTGCGAAACCGGTAATAATCGCCGTCGCCGGACCAGTCGTGCAGCTTGCGGCAATCATTTTCACAGGCCTGTACCGGTATTCCGTGTAGTACTGCGTGATGAACACAAACAGGAAGCTGGTGGCAATCCCGATTAAGCCTGCGCCGAACATGTACAGGTTGCCTTTCAACATCAACTGGACGGCAACAAAGAAACCGCAGATTGCAATGGCCGTGCTCACGTAAAAGCCCCGGTTCAGCGCTTTCATCGGATCGGCATCCTCTTTGGTGGAAACCACGGCCACGCCCACCAATGACGCAATCAGGCCGAAGGCGTGCGCAATCAAAGGGAACAGAATTCCCTTCAGGCCGAATACCGGGTACATGGTCGCGCCCAGCAGCATGGCCCCCACGTTTTCCGCCGCTGTGGATTCAAAAAGGTCAGCACCGCGCCCGGCGCAATCGCCTACGTTGTCGCCTACCAGGTCCGCAATCACCGCCGGGTTGCGCGGGTCGTCTTCCGGGATCCCCGCTTCCACTTTACCCACCAGGTCCGCCCCTACATCGGCCGCCTTGGTGTAAATGCCGCCCCCAAGCTGGGCAAACAAGGCCACAAAGCTGGCCCCGAAACCGAAGGCCACGATCTGATTCGGCACCTGGGTGGGGTTGTTCAGCCCGTCGAACAGAAAAAATAGGGCGCTGACGCCGAGCAGCGAAAGTGAAACCACGCTCAAGCCAGTAACAGCGCCACCCCGAAGCGCAATCTGCAACGCTTTGTTCAAACTGGTGCGCGCCGCCGATGCCGTGCGGATATTGCTGCGAATCGAGACCCACATGCCGCTGAATCCGGCCAAGGTGGAGCAGAGTGCGCCCGCAATGAAAGAGATGGTCATCCGGCGCGCTAGCACTGGATCGCCCTTCAGGAAAAAATAGCCCAGGTAAATCGCCAGTGCTACGGCCAGCGAAAGCAGCAGAATCGTCTTATTCTGCCGTGCCATAAAGGCCTCGGCCCCTTCTTTGATAGCATCAGAAATTTTCCGCATTTCCGGCGTCCCGGTATCCTGCCCGATCACATATTTAGCGAGGAGACCAGCAGCGGCAAGGCTGAGAAGGGCGATGGCCAGAACAGCGAGAAGGTAATCCTGTCCGTTCTGAGCAGCGGGTTCCGTGGCTTGTAACCACAGAGCGGCGGTTAGGGTCATAGGGGTCAATTGTTCAATAAGGGAACAATTGGTAAGGGTATACGAGGAGGGAAATTAACGCAAACAGCGGGGGATTTGGGGAAGGCTACGGCTCACAACTGAAAAAGGAGAAACAGCCTATTCTGGCTGTTTCTCCTCGACTACTTCAGCATCGAACTTTTCAAGTAGCTCAGCATCCGGAACGTATTGCAGACTGTAGTCGATATCGTCGTCTAAGTTCCGCGGGCCGGCTTTGTCGCTTTCCACTTTACGCTCAACCCGCTTGGCCGCTTTTTCTTTTTGCTTATCCTGCCGGGCGAGTTCCTTCTGACGTTTCTGAAACGTTGTACTTGATCTTCCAGCCATAGAATTCTCCCTGTCTGTTTATCGGCGCGTCGAGCGCCGGAAATCTACCATCGAGGTTCGCGTCTTTGCCGGCCACCACCGCCGCCACGGTCGCTCCCGCGGTCACCACCGCCCCCGCCACCGCCATATCCGCCGCCAGCGCCCCCGCCCCCGCCGGGACGGCCACCCCCGCCGGCGAATCCGCGGCCGCCGCCACCCTCTGTTTTCGGCCGGGCCTCATTGATATTGAGTGCGCGACCCCCCAGGTTGGTTCCATTCAGGGCTGCGATCGCGCGTTCCGCTTCGGCTTCATTAGACATCTCGACAAAAGCAAAGCCACGCGACCGGCCGGTATCCCGATCCGTTTTGATGCTCACGCGATCCACGGTCCCATATGCCTCGAACAAGGAACGGATCTGGTCTTCGGTGGCGCCGAAATCCAGGTTCCCGACGAATATGTTCTTCATACTTCTCCTTCGATTTGAAAGCGGGCTAGTCGAGGCGGGAAACGCAGCCGGGTTTGCGGGTCAGTCAAATACACTCATACAATAACAAACTTACGTTTGTGGCTGCAATGACACATCACGAGTCTCGTCGCACGCCTTTCGCGCGGCCATAAAAACGTCAAGAAACATCCGCTCCGTCAGGCGTCCGGTTGACGTATTCTGCTGGCTTGGATGGTAGGAACTGATGAGCGGCGGATGAGCAACTCCCGTAAGATTTAATGCGTTGTGTCCGAATAACATACCTCGGTTTAGCTCACCTAATTCCTTCAATGCCGCAAGATATCCGTCAAATGCAATCTTTCCGAGTGCTACGACAACCCGGAGATCGGAAAGCGCATCCAGTTCGCGCCGCAGCCAATACCGGCAATTCCGAATCTCCTCCGGAAGCGGTTTATTCCCGGGCGGAGCGCAATGAATGACCTGAGAGATCCAGGCGCCGGTAAGCCTCAAATCATCGCGTGCATCCCGGCTGTGAGGCTGGTTGGCGAAGCCGGTCTGATGTAGAACCTTATACAGAAGATCCCCGGAGCGATCTCCCGTAAACGCTCTGCCCGTCCTATTACCGCCATGAGCAGCGGGCGCCAATCCGACGATCAACAGCCGGGCTGCGGGGTCGCCAAACGACGGTACGGGCTTGCCCCAGTAAACTTCTCCTCGAAACGCCCGGCGCTTCTCTTCCGCCACGGCGCGGCAGTATTGCACCAGTCTTGGGCACCGTGTGCAGTGAACAATTTCCTGCTGCGCGCGAACCGCATCATGAGCCTTCTCAAACGTCACCCGTGCATACTCCTCTTGCGAACCAACTCCATGGGATACAATTCACGCGTGGATTCCCCTTTTTCACTCAACGGACTTACCGCGCTCGTGACGGGGGGCGCCAGCGGAATCGGCGAAGCCTCCTGCCGCGCCCTCCGGGCCGCGGGCGCTTCTATCGCCATTGCCGACCTGGATGTGGAACGCGCTGAACGGCTCGCCGCCGAACTCGGCTTCGCCGAAGTCATCCCCATGGATATCACAGATGAGAACGCCGTCAAGAATGGACTCGCTTCCGTTCCCAAACTCGACATTCTTGTGAACAACGCCGGGATCGGCATGGTCGGGGGAATTGAGGAAACGGAGTTGGAGGATTTCAAGCGCCTGTTTCGCGTAAACGTGGAAGGGCTCTATCTGGTCACCAAATATTGTATTCCGCTACTCAAGAAATCCCGCCCAGGTCCTGGGAAGATTGTCAACATCGGGTCGGTAGCCGGGCTGATCGGTGTCAAGCGCCGGTTCGCCTACTGCGCCACGAAGGGCGCAGTGATTGCCATGACGCGGCAGCTTTCTGTCGATTATCCCTCCGAGCTGCGGGCCAACTGCATTTGTCCCGGTACTGTTGAAACCCCTTTCGTCGATGCATATTTACGCAAATACCATCCGGGCGAAGAGGAACAGACACGAAACGAACTCCACAAACGGCAGCCCGTGGGCCGAATGGGCCGTTCCGAGGAGATTGCCAATCTGGTCCTTTACCTTTCCAGTCCTGCCAGTGACTTCATGCACGGCAGCATTCTACCTCTGGACGGCGGCTGGACGGCTGCGTAACGCCGGATATACCCACAACGTCACAGGTCATATGCGGAACTCTGCATAAATCGCGGTAAGCTAATTGCATTCAACACTTGACGATGGTGCCTGTTTCCTTCACACTAACGATTCCGGCTGCTCCCCGGAATGCCCGTTTCACTGCTCTGGCGTCTTCTCGTTCTTTGCTGGTTCTTTTATGGAATTAAGCGCGCGATGAGACCAATTAAATCACTCTCGATTCTCCTTCTGATTCTGCTATGCCCCGCCTTGTTTGGCGCACGGAGCTTTGGCGCACAGAGTACCCACAAAAAAAGGCCTTCAGCCACTAAAGCTGCCGCTTCCCGCAGAGGCTCCGGTTCTCGGCGGGCTGCTGGTTCCGCACGATCTGTCTCAGCCAGTTCCCGCAGAAGCGCTCATTCCAAGGGCAGAGCGCTGGTCGCTTCCCGCTCCCGTCACGGCAGAATTGCTCTTACCCGCGGCCGCCACCGAAGACCAGTATGGGTGCAAACGTGGGATGAGCCCACCTTCCGCGAGTCCACCAATGGAGACAACCTGGATGGAGAAGACCTGGACGTGCGGCGTGCCGCGGTAGACGCATTGGGCGCTTACAACGGTTCCATAGTGGCAGTCGATCCCTCAAACGGCCGCATTCTCACTATGGTTAATCAACGTATTGCGCTCGGAACCGGGTTCCAGCCCTGTTCCACCATCAAGGTTTCCATCGCGCTTGCGGCTCTTCATGAAAAGCTCATTGCCCGCACCAGCCCGATTCATCTGTTTGGCCGCACGCACATGGATCTCACCAACGCTATTGCCCACTCAAACAATTTCTATTTTGCCAACCTCGGGATTAAGCTCGGATATGAACGGGTAAACTATTACGCCCATCTTTTCGGTTATGGAGAGAAGGCCGGATTGAATATAGCTGGGGAACAAGCTGGCTCTTTTCCTTCCGCCCCGCCCAAGAATGGCGGAATGGGCATGCTGACCAGTTTTGGCGAGGAGATTCACCAGACTCCCCTCGAACTCGCCGGGCTTATGACCGCAATCGCGAATGGCGGGACTCTTTACTACCTTCAATATCCCAAAACGCCTGAAGAGGTGAAATCGTTTAAGCCCCAGGTGAAACGCAAGCTCGATATCGGAAACCTGGTCGACGACAT
>JALYXI010000447.1 GCA_030947245.1 Acidobacteriota bacterium | reverse complement strand
CCGATGCCCGGCCGGCGGTCGCGCCATTCTGGTTTCCGTTCCGCTGCGCTGAGAGAAGCCCTCCTCCGGCAAGAAGACTGGCCGATACCGAAGAAATCTTGGTGAAAAACGCCCGTCGATGATTCATTGAAATCCTTTCGATCAAAAAGTTGAAGCTGGTGCGCCCGAAACAGGGCGCAAGGGGTGCCCGGCAAACCGGACAGTCGCATGAATTTTAAGAATTCGGCAGGAGACTAGACGCGCAGGATGAAGAAGGCGGGAATTTCGGGAATGCCGGAGGAATCAACAACCACGGGGAGAGCATATAGCCGAACCGGCAGAGCGGCATCGACTGAATGACCCGATGATCCGGCAAAATACCGGGGCGTTTCCGAGTGCTGAATCGGAGTTGCGAATGTAACATCGTTGATGGTCAATACTGGATCTGGACACGGTTGTTGCTGCCGCGGGCGGTCTGGATCGTCTGGCGCTGGAATTTTCTGCTCCGGGCAGCAGGCGTGTTTGTTACCACGCGAACTCACCGTTCGCGCTCCCTGCCCCGACGATTTCGCCATCGCCTGGAGCGAGCAGGACAGGGCGCATTGCGCGTTGAGCGCGGAAGCCACCACGGCGAGAATCGCGAGAAGCTGTCCGATGCACCTGAACATCTATTCGTATCCTACCGCGAGTAGCGGGAAAACAGTCCAACCAGTTCGGTATACACGGCCTCGGATTCCGCAGGCTTTCCCTTCTGAATGGTCGTTGTCACACAATGCCGAAGGTGATTCCGGAGCAAAGCCTGCCCAACGCCGCGAAGCGCCTCCTGAACCGATGAAATCTGTATCAGAATGTCGGCGCAGTATCGGTCTTCCTCAACCATTTTCTGCAAGCCGCGGATCTGACCTTCAATGCGTCTCAAACGTTTGAGATTCGAAGTCTTGATGTCCGGATCGACCCCGGCCGCTTTTCGATCCGCCTTTTTCGCCTTTGCGGCCACTTCACGCCAGTGTACCCCCTACGCCTATCGTCTCGCCACTTCCAGGTAATCATCGCGCCGGCTTTTCAAAGTGCTGGTAGTCCTTGCGGTCAAGCCAACTCCCGCCCCAGGTCCATCCATGCCGCGCGAATAGCTTCACGGCGAAACTGTCCGCCAGAATTACCCCGGGATACGCAACAGTCCGGTCCAGATAGGCGCGCCCTGCCGCGGGCAGCACCCGCTCTCCTTTCACGTATGGATTCGTCAGCGGATTGATATCCATCGCGCGCCCCCAGCTATGGTTTGAAAACTTCCCCTTCTGCCCGGTGACGTCGCGGCAATTGAAGGCCGACGTGTTGTTCGCGTCCATGGACCGGTCATCGCTTCCGCCGAAATCCTCCACCGGCTGCATCTTTTCAATTAGAAATCCGTGCTGGAAAAGTTCCCTGAAGATCTCGCGGACTTCTTCCGCCACAGCCCGGTTCACCAGCAGTGATCCTTGCCGCGGCGTCCCGCTGAAACTCCAATACGAAAGCGAAAGCAGACGCAGTTCTTCCGGGCTGGTCGGGCAACCCGCATGCCACGTAGCCGCGCGAATCCCGCTCAGCAAATCTCCCGGAACGGATCGCGATTCGAAGCTCGGCCGGAATCCGGCGTAAGCGGAGGCAACGGCCACAATTTCAGGAGGCTGCGCGCACAAGACAGATCCCGCCAACAGCAGCAACAACTCTTTCAAAGATCAATGCTCCAGCCTTCCCGAGCCATCAACGTGGGCTGCCACAGCCGCTGAGCCTCTTCCAGAATCCCGCCCAACCTCTCGTCGCTGTGCGCGGGATCATGGTGAAACAGCACCACCTGCTTCACCTCCGCATCCTTTGCGACAGCCAGCGCTTCCGCCCAGGTGCTATGCCCCCACCCGCGATGCTGATCGTACTCCTCCGGTGTGTATTGAGAATCGTAGATCATCAGGTCGGCGCCATGCGCAACCTCGCGCAGTCCACGGTCGCAGTCCTGGTTTCCGTGCTCGTGGTCCGTCGCGTAAACCACAACCGCGCCGTTTGCTTCCATGCGGTATCCCGTCGCGCCATGCGGGTGGTTCAACGCGAACGGCCGAATCTCAAGACCGTTGTGTTTCCAACCCTCATCTCCCAGTTCACAGAAATCCCGGTTGCGGGTTGCCGCTTCGAAATTCACCGGAAAATAGGGCTTGGTCATCTGCCCTTCCAGGATCTCCCGCAGCGGACCCGTGCGGCTGTGCGCCAGAAACTGCACGCGATTTCGCATGTCATACAGCGGCTCAAAGAATGGAATTCCCTGGATGTGGTCCCAGTGGAAGTGAGTCAGAAAGATGCGGATGTCCAGCGGTGCGCCCTTTGCCTCCTCCAGCAGCGTCCGTCCCAGCTTGCGCGCTCCCGTCCCCGCATCGAACACAAAAATCTCGCCTCCCGGAAGCCGGACTTCCACGCACGGAGTATTGCCCCCATACCCCATGTTTTCAATTTGCGGCGTGGGTGTGGACCCGCGCACGCCCCATAATTTCAGGCGCAGCCGGTACTCGCCCTTATTCATCTTTCTGGCTCATTGATGTCTTTCAGTTCCAGCGCCAAGGTCTCGCTGCTCATGCGCAATTCGCGAATCTCGAAGCCGACCGCAATCAGCAGCAGCACCACTCCCGCCATGAAGAACGGCAAAGTCGCCGCTGCCAAGGTAGAAATCCTCACCGTCACGCTGATCACCATCACCATCGCCACAAAGCAAGCCGCCGCGCAGTAGAGTGAAATGTGAGCGATCGCGACCAAGCGAAGTCTCCGCCGGAAGAACCGGATCTGCGAAGCGATATTCTTCTTTCGGGCCGCTGTCGAGTCAGAGCTCCGGAATTCCGCGGAAAGGCCGCGGACCCGGTCGCTCAAGGACTGGTTCTTGGAACTGATGCCGCTGATCAGGATGGCGCTCGCCGATATCATCACCACCGGCGTGACTGCCGCCGTCACTACACGTAACGGGTCCTGGACGGATAGCGGATTGATCTCCAACGCAACTCCTCGTACATTGTAAGCTTTACTGTGAAGCTGGTTGCAGCCGCTCTGATATTCGCGGCCTCCGTTGCCGCCCAGACCGTTGAAGTCTTTTCGGAATTCGAACGCGTGGACTCCTGGGGACACTTGCTGGGCGAGGGAACGGCCCAGCCACCCCGTGAAGTGATTTCGCCCGCGGTGCCCAGGAACGGCTTTACCTCTTTCCACGTGGCCGTCACCGCCCGGCCTGGCGTCAGTTACTTCCTTTTCATCCAGACGAATCCGCCGAATCTGATCGAGCCCAAACTCTATAAGGAGTTCGACGATCGCCTGGAACC
>JALYXI010000438.1 GCA_030947245.1 Acidobacteriota bacterium | reverse complement strand
GTAGATCCCCGCGCCCATCCATTCGAAATAGCTGCTTAAAGCTCCATCCACAGTGGCGCGTACCAAGCCGGTTGGCTCGGTCTTCGACTCCGCGGAGGCGACGCGGAGGATCGGCCGGGATAACTCTTCGGGAGGCATCCGCCCCAATGCGCGATAGACATTGGCGATGTGGGACCGGAACAACTCATCGAACTCGGGGCGATTGGCGGAATCGTGCTCTGGGCCATACCACCAGCACCAGTCGCTCCCTTCGGCAATAAGAAGTTCTTCCCAGGCGAGTTTGCGATTCTCCTCGGATGCATCCGTTACAAGGTCATAAGTTTCGCGGGCGGCAAGCAAAAATTCCCAAGCGCGATTATCTTCATCGGCTCCAATCCAGATATCGAAGTTTGCATTGATCCAGGAGCCGGGAAAGATGTGATCGAGCGGCTCCGATTGGATGCGGGAGAAGGCTTCGTGAACCGTAATGGCTTCCATGCCGGGGTCGGCGCTGATGGCGCTGTATAGTTCGCGAAAGAACGGACGGCCGTTATGGTCGTAGTATTCCCAGGCATTCTCTCCATCGAGAATGATGGGCACCAGCGCGTCGCGGCCTGAATGGAGGAGCGGGGCACAGTTTTCGCGAATCTTGCGAAGGAAATCATCCGAGGCCTCGCGCGCGCCCATTCCGGAATACACGAAGCCGATCAGATCGCTCAGTAGATGGTCGCGGAAGATCACCTGAATGGAGTGGCTGCCCTGGGTCCAGCGCCAGGGCCGATACGTTTCCTCCACGCCGGCGCCGCGGTTCAGCGTGCGCGCCAGCACTCCGTTGTCTGTTGCAGCCCATTCAAACCCGCATTCGGATGCGATGCGGAATACTTCATCGGATACAGACCCTTCGCTAGGCCAGAGGCCGGCGGGCGCGACGCCGAACACGCGCTCGATGTAGTCGCGTGACATAGTGATCTGCGTACGCGCGTCTTCGGGATAGCTGAAGCGGCGGGGCAAGGGTACATGGGGATGGGAAACGCCGGCGATATTGGAATCGCAAAGAAGCGGCAGGATGGGATGGTAGAACGGCGTGGTGGAAATTTCGATCTGTCCGGAACCGGCCAGCCGCTTATAAGCCGGGATTACGTGGCCCATGAGTTCCTGCTGCTTGTGGCCCATCAGTGCTTGATCCTCGGGAGAGTAGTCGCGGCCTTTAGCGATCAAGGCGTGGACCTCCGGATCGCTCTCCTGGAAATATTCATCGAACCAGGCGAGTTGCGAAAGCAATTGCAGGTCCCGCACGTCCTGGGTGGGAACGGACTGATGGCCTGCTCGCTGTCCGTAGCGTTCGAACAACTCTCCATACCGGGGATAGCGATAAATCATGCGGCCCGGATGGGCGTGAAATGAATGCTGCAACAGGAACTGCCTTTCCTGATCGTGCAGGGATTCAGCAGGCTTCAGAGCGAGGGCAAGGAAAGGATCGCGCGCCTGACCGGAGGCGTACTCCTCCACCTGCACCATCATGGAAGGGACCAGATTGAACGTCTGCCGGATGCGGGGAAATTCGTCCAGAATTTTAACCATGCCGTAGTAATCTTTCAGGGCATGAAGGCGCGTCCAGGGCAGCTTGTATTCGCCGGTGAACAGGTCTTTATAAAACGGCTGGTGCATGTGCCACAGAAAGCACAGATAGATCCTCGGCATTACCGGAAGATGCTCCGGACCGGCAGCGGCGGCGCGCTTGCCGGGCCTCGAATAGCCGCCCAGAGTACATCATTCAATTCGTCGTCTTGATTCAAGTCTTCCTCGTCAAAGTTCATGAGCCGGCTGCGCGCCGCTGTAGCGGAACGCTCAGGATTGCGATCGGTTAAAGAGACATTGGGCGGCGCGGCGGTGTAAGGTGTGGCAACCGGGTTTCCGAAGGCCGCAATCATAGGAGCTGCCGCGGCGTCGAAGTGAGTCATGGGCCGCATGCCCAGAATCATCTCCATCGTGCGGAGCATTGAAGTGGTGTTGTACATGGTGCTGTCCACAATTCCGCGATGTGTGAATGGGCTGATCACAAAAGCGGAGGAACGGTGCGAATCCACATGATCGGCGCCGTTCTGCGCGTCGTCTTCCAAAACGAATATTGCGGTATCCGCCCAGAAACGTGATTTCGAAACGGATTCCACCAGCAATCCGAGAGCGTAATCATTGTCGGCCAGACTGGAGAGGGGAGCGATCTTGCCGGGCGCGGTGCCGGACGTGTGATCGTTCCCGAGCCGCATAAAGAGGAACTGAGGCATGTCGCCTTTTCCTTCGAACTGTGCCAGGTCCTGCTGAAATACTTTGATGCGGTCGACATCGGAGTAGTTCAGGTCGAAGGCGCGGTAGTGGGTATTCGTAATGGGGGAAAGCACGGGATCGCGAACGGAATCGATCTGCACGCCATCGGGACCGGCCTCTTTGCGGTTAGTCGCGAAGTAGCCGTAATTGCGCATCGTGATGCCGCGCTGGCGCGCGTTGGTCCAGAGATAGCCCGCTGGTGGGAGCGCGGCCGGCTCACCGCCTTCGTAATCGTATTTCTTGCGGCGAGCGGCGTAACTATTGGGCCAGAACTTCTCTACATAGTCATTCGCAATCGCGGCGGTGGACCAGTTATGGCCATCGGCGGAAACGTCGGCGGACACATAGAAATTGTCGAACAGAACAAATTCACGCGCCAGCTTATGGTGATTGGGCGTGTACTTCTCTCCGAACAATACAAGCGATGAATCGCCGTTTCCTTCTTTCATGTCGCCCAACATCTGATCGTAGGTGCGATTCTCTTTTACGACGTAGATCACGTGCTTGATGCGCGAGAGCACAGCCGGGGCGGGAGTATCGAGCTTCGTGTCCCGGTAAGGAGAGTTCGCCCTTACCGCTTTTGTATAGTTCGCGAGCGCAGCTGAATCGAAGGGATCGACAAACGCAACCGTGCCCCTTTGAATGCTGCCGACGTACTGATCGGACCGTATCCCCAGGTGTGGCGGTTCCGGGCTTTTTAACGGTCCGGGACCTTTTGGATTCGCGTAGGACCTTAGGCCTTTGCCATTCACGACGATCAGGCGCCCGTCCCTCAGCCCACGCACCGCGGTGGGATACCAGCCGGTTGGGATGAAGCCGGAGACTCGCGTGCGATCTTCCGAAACATCCGCGACGGCCACCGCGTTAGCGCCGGAACACGCGACATAAATCTGCTTCGAATCCGCACTCATGCCAAGCGCGCTTGGCGTCATGCCCAGCGGTTGGCGCGGTGTGAGGGAGATGTTAATGGTTTCAAGAGGGGTGAGCTCCGCGCCTTCTGAGATTCCGACGCTGTACACGCTATTGGTATTTGCGGCTGCGACAAACAGGCGTCCAAGCCATGTGTGACCGCTATCCTGACTCACGTTCGCCCCGGCGCGAAGCAGCATATCGGTGGGGTGCGCGCCCAGGCGCAGCGTCGCCATAGGCGAATTGTCGGACGCCTGAAACTGGCTCAACGTCCCATCGGCCCAGTTGGTGACCAGGTAGGTCTTGCCATCCGGCAGGAACGCGATACGGTAGGGCCGGCGGCCGGTTCTGACACGTGCAACCGGCTTGCCCGATTCCCGGTTCAGAACTACCAGCGAATCCTGAAACACGTTGGCGGCGTAAAGAAAGCGGCCGTCTGGCGAGAGAGCGACATCGCCGGTGAAGTTGCGATAGGTTTGCTCGGCCGGCGTTCCTTCCGGCGCTTTGGTAAGCGTGGAAAGAGTGCGGGCCGGAAGGAGCTTTCCGGCTGAAAAAGAGAATTCGTAGACCGAGCCGGTCGATCCGCCGCCCACGTACACCGTGTCGCCTTTCGCGGTGATAACCAGCCCCAGCCATGCATCGGGAACGCGCGTCCGTTCCAGTTCCACCGTAGTTACGGTATCGATCACGGAGATAGATGGCGGGTTGTAGCCGCCGTTCAACACCAGCAGGTACTTGCCATCGGGCGAAAGCGCCGTCGACATGGGCAGCGTGTCCACCGGGATCTGCTTACCGGCGGGAGTGATCTTCCAGCCGCTGACCAGCATCGTGGAATCATCCGCTTGTGGTCCGGGGGTAACCCGCGGCGCGGGCTGAGAGACCAGCATCGCTGCGGCGAAAACAGGAATAGCGGCTAGGGCCAAGTGAGCTTTCATGCGTTCTGTTCCAGGTTTAACTTACGACGGCGGATTGAGCCCCGCTACGACCGGTACCTCTGTGCAATGGGAAAGCGCCGCCCGATGCCGAACGCCTTGGACGTCACCTTCAATCCGGGCGCAGCCTGTTGCCGCTTATATTCATTGCGGTCCACCTTGGCCGCGATATCTTCCACCAGAGGGAGAGGCAGATTCAAATGGTCGCTGATTTCGGCCGGCGTGCGGTAATTCTCCACATATTCGCGCAAAATAGCATCCAGGGTTGAATAGTCAGGCAGGCTGTCCGTGTCTTTCTGGTCCGGGCGCAGTTCAGCGCTCGGCGGCTTCTCGAAGACGGATTGCGGAATCGTGCCGGAACGCAGGTGGCACAAATCATACACCATGGTCTTAGGCACATCGCTGATCACAGACAGGCCACCGCACATATCTCCATAAAGCGTGCAGTAGCCGACCGCTATTTCGCTTTTGTTACCTGTGGTCAGAACCAGCGCGCCCGTATCGTTCGAGTACGCCATCATGGTGACGCCGCGGAGACGCGATTGAATGTTCTCCTGTGTAACCGGTGATTTTGGCATGCGCGCCGCCATGCATCGGTACGCGTCCGTGATGGGCGCGGACAGCATCGGAATTTCCAGGTTGCGCGCCAGCGTTTCGGCGTCCGTCACGCTGCCTGGCGAACTGTAAGGACCCGGCATGCTGATGCCGGTCACGTTCTCTTTGCCCAAAGCGTCTACCGCGATGCACGCCACCAGAGAGCTGTCAATTCCGCCCGAAAGTCCGATCAGCGCTTTCGAAAATCCGCACTTCCGGACGTAATCCCGCGTACCCAGCACCAATGCCTCGTACACAGCCTCGCATTCGTCTGAGAAGTTTTCGTTCTGCTCAAAAATCACCAGATCTTCGTCGAAAGAACGGGCGCTGGCCACTACATTGCCCTGCGCGTCCATCGCGAAGCTGGAACCATCGAATACCAGTTGGTCATTTCCCCCCACCTGGTTTACCCAGACTACGGGAACGCCGTGACGGCGAGCCTGCGCCGCCACCATATCGCGGCGCACCTGGCGCTTGGCCGCGGCATAAGGGCTGGAGTTGATGTTGATGAGAAAGTCCCCGCCCTGCGCGATCAGTTCCTCTACGGGATCCCGCGTATACCGGCGATGGCGCCAGAAGCGCTTGTCGTTCCAGGCGTCTTCGCAGATCGCAATGGCAAGCCGCTGGCCTTCGAACAGAAAAGGAATCTGCGATTCGCCGGAAACGAAGTAGCGAGCCTCGTCGAAAACGTCGTAGTTGGGAAGCAGAATCTTCGTTTGGCGAAATTGCACCTGACCCGATTTCAGTAGCGCGGCGCAGTTGATCGCCCGGTTTCCAGTCTCCGCCGGGGACCGGCCCACGTAGCCGGCCACTAAGGCCAGGGGCAGTCCGGCAGTCCGGTCGGCCAGCCTCAGAAGCGCGGCTTCGGAATCCAAAACAAAGCTCGGCTTCTCCACCAGATCGCGAGGCGGGTAGCCGGTGACTGACAGCTCCGGAAATACGATCAGGTCGGCCCCCCGCTCCGCGGCGCGCCCCGCGAAGGTCACCATCTTTTCCGTATTGCCCGCGAGATCGCCCACCGTGGTGTTGATCTGGCCTAACGCGACACGCATGAATCACCATTGTACTTGGAGGGTAATAGGCCCGTTTGATAAACAAGCGAGATGTTCGGTGAACGCCGGTGCGACGCTTCGCGATTCCGCCGGAAGCGCTTCCACCGGCTTCATGCAGCACCGGTAATCACAAGTATGATGTGATTCGCAGGCCCGAATTATCTCGCGAGTAATAAGGATTAAGCCTGCCTCTGTGGTCGCGGGACGGCTGTGGCTGCTGTTGCCGTTGATCTAGCCGCAAGATCGAATCGCTAGCGTTAGAGATCCCCGTTCTGAGCTGTACCGTAAACGTAGTAGCGAGTTGCACAGATCCGGATCCTGAGTCTACGCTGCCCGACTACACGGGATTAATTGGTCTTCCGCGCACCCGTGATCTCCTGCCGCGAATCGGTTATAGGAGCTTTGGTAGCGCTCATATGGTATCGTTCTGTCCATGTTTTGCCGCGTGCAGGAAGCGCTCTTAGTTGGTCTATCTTTCGCGATCCTGCTCCCGGGAAGTCCGAGCAAGGACAATTATCCAAAGATTCGACTGCTAATTGCAGAAGTGGAGAATGCCTCTACGGGAATTCGGAGCCTTCCCGATAAGAGCATTCCACTTGAATCCGTCGCTCATCTTTACGCCAGGGCGGGCTACCTGGAGGATGCCGCGCGGGTTCTCAAGGTTGCGAACCTTCCACTTGATCGCATGTCGCGAGCGCAAGCGCTTTACGGTGACTTTGAAGGCGCACTCCGTTCGCTCGTCGGCACACGAGATTCGATGCTCAAGACCTCTCAAACCACGGCTATCGCGATGGTTCTGTGGAGCATGGGCGAGCCGCTGAAAGCAGCCATAGTTCTCGACAACGCGGAAGCCTGTGCAAAGACTATCCCGGATCCTATTCACAAGAAACGACAGCTCCAGATGATCCAACAGCAGAGAGAGGTTCTACCAGATCCACCACCGGTTCCCGTCT
>JALYXI010000396.1 GCA_030947245.1 Acidobacteriota bacterium | reverse complement strand
CGACGGGCGTGCTGCTGTGACTCGGCGCGTTTGCTGGTTGCACCGCTAATCCGCAGCCAGGGTTCCCGTTTCAAAAGGCCATTCCGGGAATTCTGTACGCCAAGGACCAGAATCTGAGCTGATCAAGACCCACTCCGTTGCAAACCAGCGGAGGTAGCCGAGCCCCAGGGGAGCGTTGCCGCCTGACTCAACTCCATTCGCCGATTACGATTGGGCCGGTTTGCCTATTCGTCCAGGTGCTGAACGTGAGCAGGCGCTCAAAGCGGGATCTTGCATTCTCCCTTTGTTGCATTCTCTCTTAGCGTCAGGGGTGAAAGTGGCGAGCCTTAGCGCGGGCTGAGTTTTTTCATCAGCCACGCCCGCGCCATTCGCCAATCCCTCGTGATCGTTTCCGGCGAAATGTTAAGCACAGCCGCAGTCTCGGCCACGCTCAATCCGCCGAAGTAGCGTAGTTCGACCACACGGGCCTTTCTCGGATCGAAGCTCATCAGATGATCGAGTTCGTCATTCAAAGCAATCAACTGTTTGTCCCTTTGACTGCCCAGGTCGGGCAATTCGTCAAGGTCGATGCGGCCCCGGTCACCGCCCCGTTTCAGGGCGGAACGCGCGCGAGCCGCATCCACCAGAATGCGCCGCATTAATTGGGCGCAAATCGCAAAAAAGTGCGCCCGGCCCTCCCCATGTACGTTCTGAACATCGATCAGCCGCAGGAATAACTCATGAACGAGCGCGGTTGCCTGCAGGGTATTTCCCTCCCGCTCATTCTGCATGAAATGCGCGGCCATGCGCCGGAGCTCATGGTAGACGCGGGGCGTGAGCGCCCTGAGCGCTTCCGGATCTCCCTGCGCCCAGGCACGAAGGAGTTGAGTGGTCTCGGGATCTTGGGAATTCAAGAGAACTGCGATTCAGGATAACTCAAATAATCTAAAACTCCGTGACGGTTCTGTTCGCCGCTTTGCGCCTGTAGAGCAGTAAAGGGTTCCCCGGTGGAGTCAGTTGAGGAGCCTCGATTCCAAATTCATTCAAAGAGGGCAAGAGTATGAGACGCAACCTGGATTTTCTGGCAAGAGTGCGGCGGGCACTCTCAACCGTATTGTTCACCGCCAACGCGGTTACTGGGACATATCGAGCTTTCGAGCGCAAGGTCAGTGACAGGAGGGTAGTATGAAATCGAGAAAAGGAATTTTGGTTGTAGTTGGGACTGGATTGGCCATCCTAGGGGTCGTGGCGTATGCTTCCACCAGCAACATTCTTGGGGTGGGTACTATACCCTATTCGGAACTTGTCAATGGCCCCGCGCAGATGACTGCCCGGCAGTTTGTTTCGCAGCCCGGAGAGATGGGCGGCTGGCACTCTCATCCGGGGCCCGTCTTCAGCGTAGTCACTAGCGGAGCACTAACTGTGGAGGATGGATGTGGCGGGGAAGAAACGTTCACCGCGGGACAGGCTTTCGAACAAATTGGGGGGCGCGTCCACAGATGGAAGAATCTAGGCGCCGTGCCTGAGGCGGAGTACAACATGTTCGTTATCCCGGACGGAGTTGCCCTGGCAGATCAACTTCCAGAGCGACGATGTGGTCCTCCGAGGAGTAACAGCGACTGCAGGCACAATGGCTGGATGACTTTCGACTTCCCGGCCAAATTTGCGAATCAGGGAGAGTGCATGCAGTACGTTCGGAAGCGTCAATAGCGCCATTTCCGGGTAGCTGACGGTACCGGCTAAAGTGGTGGCATCATGTACTTTGCGCAACCGGAAGCATGACTCCCGAACGCAGGCAAAGAATCGAAGAGATGTATCAGGCGGCGCGCAATCGCGAGCCGCCTGAGCGCGCCGCTTACATCGAGGAAATCTGCGGAGACGATCCGGACCTGCGCGGACAAGTCGAGTCACTCCTATGCCATGACGACTCATCTCCGGAAGTACCCCTGAATCCTCCCGCCTGGCTTGCCTTCGGCGGGCCGGAGGGTACGGCCGCGAAACCCGCTCCGGGCACGCGGCTGGGACCTTATGAAATAGAATGTGCGCTTGGCGCCGGCGGCATGGGAGAAGTCTTCCGCGGACGCGACACCCGCCTGAACCGCCATGTGGCGATAAAACTTCCGCACGCGCAGTTCACGGATCGTTTTGAACGCGAGGCGCGCGCCATTTCTTCGCTCAACCACCCGCACATCTGTACGCTGTACGACGTAGGCCCCGATTTTCTGGTGATGGAGCTTCTCGAAGGCGAAACACTGGCATCGCGCCTCAAGAAAGGACCGTTGCCCATCGATGCCGTCCTTCAATATGCCGCACAGACAGCCTCCGCCCTCGCCGCCGCCCATGGCAAAGGTATTGTTCATCGCGACCTGAAGCCCGGCAACATCATGCTCACCAGAACCGGGGTAAAGGTGCTCGACTTCGGACTGGCGAAGGGAGCGGAAGACGAAACGCTGACGCAGGCCCACGGCATTCTGGGCACACCGGCGTACATGTCTCCCGAACAGAGAGAAGGACGGCGCTGCGACCACCGCACCGACATCTATGCGCTCGGACTGATCCTTCGCGAGATGGCCAGTGGAAAACGAGGATCCCCTCCGCCAGCAGCGGAAACACCGCAATTCACGCAACTGGTGGATCGATGTCTTCGCGAAGATCCGGAAGACCGGTGGCAATCGGCCAGCGACCTCGCCAATATTCTCGAGTGGTCGCGCGCCCAACCCGCCGCCTCATCTCAGTCGAAACCGGATGCGGGCTCACGGCGGGCATGGCTGGTCGCCGCCGCGGCTGGCATCCTCCTGCTTGCGGCCGTTGTGTGGAAGGGAATCATGCCTCGAATTGCCGCCCCTCCGGTCGTGAGGCTCGCTTTGGCAATTCCTTCCGAGGGTCTGGTCTCCGACCCTGGGCAGTTGAGCGGTCCGCCCGTCATTTCGCCGGACGGTAAAGTCGTGGTTCTGGCGCTCGCCGCCAATGGCCGCTCCGCCCTTTGGATGCGGCGCCTCGACTCAGATCGCTTCGAGCCGCTCGAAGGTACCGAGGGCACTGCCAGTCAGCCATTCTGGTCGCCCGACGGAACGAGGATCGCATTCTTCGCCGACGGCAAGCTGAAGAAAATCAAAATGCCTCACGGCCTTCCGGAAGCCCTTTGCGAATTGCGGACCGAAACAGCGCGAGGCGGCGCCTGGAGTTCCAAAGGCGTCATTCTCTTCGGAGTGAATTACAAAGGTCTGATGAGGATCTCCGAAAACGGCGGTGATCCCGTCCTCGTTGTCGGCCTGGACGACCGCCTCAAGGAGAACTCTCTTCGTTACCCGCACTTCCTCGCCGATGGGAATCGTTTCATTTATTTCTCACGGACTCTCGATCCGCGCAATCACGCCGTTTACCTCGATGCGCTGGATACCGTGGGCAAGGTTCCCCGAAAGAAACTGGCAGCCTCGGATGGACCCTCCGCGCCGGGCCACGATCCCTTAGCCGGTCGATTTCCTCGTTTTCCCGAAGGACGGCCAGTTGTGGGCACAACGCTTCGATGAGAGTTCCGGTTCGGTCTCCGGCGAGAAGCTCGCCGTTTCGGACGATGTGGGGCAATTCAGTCTCTCCGCGACAGGGACGCTTGTTTTCCGCCGCGCGGCGTCGGAACAAAGCACCCTCACGTGGGTGGACCGCAGCGGTAAGGCCGTAAGCCAGGCAGGACTACCGGGCGACTACTGGGATGTTTCTTTGTCGCCCGACGAACGTTACGCAGCGGTGCTGAACCACCGGTCCCACGAGGGACGTTTTTGGGTGGAGTTGATCGATTTCGCTCGAAATCAGCAAAGTCCGTTTTCCGATCCCGCCGGGAGAACCGAGGGCATGGTATGGTCGCGCGACAGCGCCAGCCTTTATTTTACGTCGTGGGCGGAAAAGGGAAGCCAGATCCTCGTGCGGCGGGTGGATTCGGCTTCTCCCGCACAGCCTTTAATATCGTCGTCGGAGCGATATGACGTTAGAAGCCTGGCGCCCGACGGCAGGACGCTCGCGGCCGATCATTACTGGATGGGCGCAAGGGGCGGTCTCGCCTTCCTGCGGGACGGGCAGCCGCCCTGGAGAGTGTTCGAGTTCCCGCCCGCTTCTTTTTCAAGATGCCAGTTCTCCCCCGATGGAAAATGGGTCTTGTACCAATCCGATGAAAGCGGGCTCTCCGAGATCTATGCTTCGGACTTTCCGGGTCTGAGCATCCGCCGCCGTATTTCGGCTTCCGGCGGAACCGAACCGCGCTGGGGACGCGATGGGAAAGAAGTCTTCTACGTGGCGCCCGGCCGGCCGCTGATGTCGGCGGCGATTGAAGATCCGGTCCATCTGGTTTTCGCGAGCCCCAAACCGCTTTTCCGACTTCCGGGACAAGTGACGCCAGGCGCGGGGTTCTCTTACGATGTTGCACAAGATGGTATGAAATTCCTGGTGCTCAACACAACGCCTCCGGTCAACACGCGTGATCTGAGCGTCGTATTCAACTGGCCTCAACTGATGGGCGGCGACGCGCAACATAAGCCGTAAGGGAGAGGAGGGAAGAAATGCGGTTCAGATCGAGTAGTCCGAATCCGGGCACCCGCATCCCGGTAAAATGTTGTGATCAACAGGTGAGAGCCCTGCTCGACGTCAACACGCCACCGCTCGCTTAAAATGCTTTTATGCGTGGTTGCTTTCTGCTTTCACTCTTTGCGTTTTCATCGTACAGCGGGTTGGCACAACAACCAGGCTGCCGTACATCTTTGGACGTACCTTGCTACACAATCCGGGCGAATCGCACCCAATGGCAGATGTTCATGAGCGGCTCGCACGAAGTCGTTAAATGGGTGAGCACCTCCGTGGATGCCTTGCGCGGCGACGGCTCTCGGGTAGATGTCGCGGACGACAGTGTTTGGCGACTTATGGGCCCAAGCAGTCACTTTAAAGGCTCATGGTTGTATCTAGCGCCTGAGAACGAAATTGTAACGGTCGACGACACAAAACAGACCATCGCCCGTCGAGAACCGCTAATCTGGCACGATCTGCCTTACCGTCGCTCGGCAGCTCATGACAGCACTTGCCGATCCGGCATCCTACACTCAGGAACAGACTTCAGCATGAAGGAGACCGGCAAAGTCGCCGGCGTAGAGGTGGTTAAATGGCGCCGCCGGCTCGGAAATGACGGTTACGAAGAGCAGTATCTAGCTCCATCGCTTGACTGCATTGCCCTAAAAACCTATTCAATTCGAAAAAATTCACTACGGCTACCAACGTTCATCAGCAGCTCAGAAGCAACCTCAATCCAATTCGGCGAGCCGGCTGCTGACCTGTTTGTGCTCCCTACGGGATACCGTCAGGTCGAAGATCCTCGTCGCGCAGCCCTACTGAGAAGGCTCGGGTCGAAATAAGTGGTTGAGCGCATAACCGCAGGATAAAGGACGTTATCCTCCTCCACTTGGCCGTCTTGCCCGGCCATACCGGGAAGCGGTATTTCCGGAAGTGACAACGCGAACCGTTCCCATCAGATCGCCTGCGACGAAGATCATGAGCATTGAGTCGTCACTTTGATGTCTAACGCACGTATACTAACTAGCTCTCCGCGTTACCCGAAGTCCCAGCGGCGAGTCGGGTATTCTTAACTGATGGAGTTGATTTTCGAGATCAGGGACGCAGAGGAAGGTGGCCTCCGCGCGCGCGCGCTGGGCCATGGCATTTTCACCGAGGGCGAGAGCTGGGAGGAACTCCGTGCCAATGTACTGGAGGCGGTTTCCCTTCATTTCGAAGACGCTACGGTGCGTCCCCGCCTGGTGCAGATGCACTATGTTCGGGACGAGTTGATCTCCGTAGAAGCTGCATGAAGCTGCCGCGCGGCGTGTCCGCGGGTCGCGTCGTTCGCGCCCTGGAACGTCTCGGATATGAGGTGATTCGACAGAAGGGAAGTCATGTAAAGCTGCGGTGCCCCGGTCTACCTGCTCACACTGTCACCGTCCCGATGCACAATGCGCTAAAGACCGGCACGCTGCACGGAATCCTCGCGGAGGTCGCACAGATGCGCTCAATTACTGTCGAATCGCTCTCCGAAATGCTTTGAAGAAGGTGGGGCGTGTTGAATCCCCACGGCGCTGCCAGAAGGTGCGGGGACAAGTTGCTTTAACGCCTTGCGGGTAGATCGATCAAAACCATATCGGAAATCTCCCGCGATCGATCGAAAACGATCTGCTTACCATCCGGCGTGACATCGAAGGTACGCATGACTGCGGGATTACTGAATCGCGTCAGCGGCCGGGACTTCATGGTCCGCAGATCGAGTAGCCAGAAGTCCTGTTTGCCGCTGGTACCCTGCATGTAAACCAACCCCTTTCCGTCCGGCAGGAAGCGGGCGCGTTCGCCCTCGCGGCGCACGCTGATAGGCGGAAGTTCCACGCGTGTTCCGTCCGGCCGAATGCCGAGCAGGGGCATATGGGTATACATGTTCGTTCCCCCATACACGATTAAGTTGCCGTCCGGCGACCAAACCGGATCCAATGCGTTTCCTGAGGTTATCCGCACGGGCAGAGTGCCATCGGTGGGGATCTTGAACAGGCCTGGACCTTCCCTGCCGGTGCCCGCAGCCGCAATCCACTCACCGTCCGGCGACCAGGACGCTGTGCCCCGGATGTCGACATCGGCCGCAACAGGACGGAGTTGCCTGCCATCCGCCGCGAGTACATGCAACTCCATTTTCCCGTTCCGCCGAAGCGCGATGGCGACCCGGCTTCCATTGGGCGATACCGCCGGCGGCGATTGCAGCGCGCCCTCGGAGCCCTTCCAGACTTCGGCGGCCTGCCCGTTTCGGTAGCTCCACAAGCCATCCGCTCCGCCACGGGATGAAAGATAGAACAATGTTCCGCCGCCAAAGCGGGGCGTCAGTGCACGCGCCGCCGGAAGATGGAAGCGCTTGACCTGCCGCTCGTCGGCGGCCCGGGCAAGAATGGGCACGCTCCAGAGATTAACCTGGGAGCTTACAAGGCTCGCCACCAACCGGCGTCCATCCGCACTGGCGGCCACAGAGGAGTACTGCTCCACGCCCGGGTTCACGCGCCGCGACTCCCGGGTTCCGGTATCCAGAGCCCACAGCCAGGGACCCGCACCATTTTCGTCGTGCGCTATATAGAGAACTGTGCGCGCGTCGATCGGCGTGGGATAGGCAATGTCGCTTCGTCGCCGAGTCATACGTTCAGGCACGCCGCCGTTTAGCGCGACACGCCACAGATCCATTTCACGCGTATCCGGCCGGCCGCGCGCGAACCAGATCCACCGGCCGTCTCGCGACCATGTTTGGAAGTGCTGATGCTCGCCTGACGGAGCGGCTGCCACCAGTGGCTGGACATTGCCACCGTCGCGATCGCCGATGAACATTGGGTCACCCGTGGTCCAGTCGTGATACACGAGGCGCTTCCCGTCGGGCGACCACGCCACTTCAGCCGCGTCGTCGCCCAGGAAGTCGTGAAACACGCCTCCGGTCACCGGCATCAGCCGCAGCCTGCGTCCTCTGCCGCCGCCATTCCAGATCTCGGATCCATCCCAGGAAAACCCGATGCTCCGTAGCGGCGCCAGCACATCGCCCGCTCGCCCTTTCGTCAGGTTCACCAGGCCCTCCCCGCTGATCTTGCGCAACCAGATATCGAACTTTCCGTCGCGATCGGAGGTAAAGGCGACGAACTTTCCGTCCGGAGAGATGGCTGGGTTTACTTGGGTTCCGTCGAAATCCGTAACGCGTGTGAAGGTGGCCTCGGCGAACGGGTTTTCAGGAGCTGTAGCCCGGTGCATCATTTCCCACAGGCCCAAACCGGCGGCGAGCGTCACCACTGCGGCCCAGGGCAGCCACATCCGGCGACGAATAGGTGTTGCCGCGTTCTCCTGCCTTAGTAGCCGTTGGAGGTCGACCACCAGTTCGCGCATCGATTGATAGCGCTCCCCGGGGTCTTTCGCAAGCGCCGTTTCAACTGTAATGCGCAACGCGGCCGGAATCTCGTCCCCAAGCGGCTCCGGTGCACCGTGAATCACCTTCTCCAGGCTCTCCAGATCCGTGATGCCGCTAAAAGCCCGTCTTCGGGCGGCCATCTCGTATAACACCAGACCGAAAGAAAAAATGTCGCTTCGCGCATCCAAAGATTCTCCCGAAGCCTGCTCCGGCGACATGTACTTGATCGTTCCGGCAATTGCACTCTCTCGCGTCTTGCGCTCCAGCGGGATCCCCCTGGCACTGATGCCAACGCCGCAGGTCAGCTTCGCCAGCCCAAAGTCCGCGAGCTTCGCGTATCCGTTTCTGGCGACCAGAATATTGGCGGGTTTGATGTCGCGATGAAGAATCCCCGCTTCGTGGGCTGCCGCAAGTCCTTCGGCGACACCTGCAAGGAGCTCCACAGCTTGTTGCCACGTGCGCTCTTGCTGCTTGGCCCAGTCGCGCAGTGTCCCGCCGTCCACGAATTCGGTCACCAGGTACTGGCGTCCCTGAAACTCGCCTACGTCGTACACCGTAACGATGTGCGGATGGTTCAGCGAGGAAGCCAGTTGCGCTTCGCGCTGAGCCGCGAAGGCATCCGCGGCGTGGGCCAAATTGTCAAACAGGAACTTGATTGCGACAGGCCGGTTGAGCCGGGTATCCGTGGCGCGGTATACCGAGCCCATGCCGCCCGCGCCGATGAGCGCTTCAATTCTGTAGCCCCCAATCTGTGTTCCCTCCGCCGGAAGCAGGGGGCTTGGCTCCGTTGCCGCGAACTCCGGGGCGCCTTCCCATGCCGGCCGGTCCAGGGTTCCGGTCTTCGATGAATCCACCGCCAGCAGCGACTCTACTTCGCTGCGCAGATCGGCATCGCCGCCGCATGCTTGGGCAAGGAACTCCGCGCGCCTGGGAGTATCGTACTCCAGGACAGCCTGGTACAGCCTCTCAATCTGCTGCCAGCGAAAAGCCGTCATGTGCCCATCTCGCCTGCTCTGCCTGATTTTACTGAATCGCCATCATGGATTTGTCCTCTCTCCCAAGCCGCCCCTTAAATTCGATTGAGCCGCGTGCGAACCCCGCACGAGAGCAGGCCACCGCCCATCGTAAAGAGCTGTTGATTGTTTTGTCGGCAAGCCGACGTCAAGCGGTCATCTCTTGTCGAACACGCTCGTAAATACTGCGGACGATTTCACGGGCTTATTAACGATCGTCAATGTCTTGCCGTCATCGGACACTTTCCATTCCTCTTTGTCGTCAAGTTTGCCGTCGATCTGACCCTCTGCTTGAAGCAAGTGAGCATTGACCCGTCTACCGGATGTCGACTCACCCTTCCGGGCTGTGGGACCTCTCTCGAAGTACATCTTGCCGTCGAAATTTATGTCGAGGCGATTTTTATGCAACGACGATGTGAAACTTAGACCATCTTTGCCGTACGGTGCGATGAATAATTCTCCTGCTTCGGTCGAAGGTTCGTCTTTCATAGATACCGACTGCCATTCGCCCATAAGACTCTTACCGGGGCTGAGCCTCGCATAGGTCGTAACCGTTTTGTCCTGTTTCCCATCCGCGCGCGTAAAGACATCGTTTAGGATCAGGGTCTTGTCGTCGGAAGAAACGGTATAAGTACGCACCATCTTTTCGGGATCGGACCTGACCATCTGCCAGTTATGATCGTCCATCTTTCTGAACGAAACATTCCCGCCATAGGGTGAATTGATAGAAACGCCGTCGGCTTTGATCGTGATTGTTTGTCCCGTGCTGCCCGTCAAAGCAAATCTATTCCCACCGAGGTCCTTGATCAGGTACTTTATTGTTGGTTTTGGGCTTTTCTCCCGGTTGTATATCCACGTGCCGACGAATGGATCGGTGGCGGCAAAGAGCGTGGTAATGGCGAGAAAACCGGCTAAGACGAAGCTATAGCATTTCATGGATTCGCTTCGGCAGTCTATCACGGATCGAATACCCGTCCGCTTGGCCCTTTTCGGTGGTATCAACCCGCAATCGCAGTTTAAGCCGAGGTCCAGTAATACCACCAAAGAATAAGTACTTTTGAGAAGGTAATCGCTAAATATTCCTTTGGAGAAGCAAGCTAGTTCGTGTACAATTCAGTACGTATTCCCATGCGCGGAGAACAACAGCACACGGTCCTGGCTGTAGACGACGATCCGGCGGTGCTTCTCTTGGTTTCTTTGATTCTGCGCCGATTCAATCTGCGCGTTTTCCCGGCAAATGGGGCAGAGGAAGCCCTCCGCATCTTTCATTCCCTGGAGCAACCGCCGGATCTGCTGCTGACGGACATCACGATGCCAGGCGTGAGCGGCCCCGCGCTCGCCGCGGAAATTCTGCGGAAATGCCCGGGAATGCGCGTTCTCTTCATGTCAGGCTACGACGATGGTCAAATCGGTGAGAGATTCGTCGTCAACGCGGAATTTCCTTTGCTTGCCAAGCCGTTTACGTTTGAAAAGCTGGGTCAACAGGTCACTGAGATTCTGAATTCTAAATCGCGGCGATTGCCTGTATATGCATAAAATCATCCTGTATGCCGAAAATCATCGCGCGCCGGTATGTGGTGCGCGGCCAGGTGCAGGGCGTGGGCTTTCGTTATTTTGTCCAGCAAGCCGCTGTTAAATTGGACCTTGCCGGAACGGTAAGGAATCAGAGCGACGGGACGGTTGAGGTCATTGCTCAGGGCACTTCCGCACAGGTCTCGGAATTTGCGGGAACTCTGCGTACGGGGCCGCCGGGCGCTTCGGTCCGGGGCGTTGAAGTCAGCGAAGCGGCTGTGCAACAATACCATTCCTTCGTTATTGCGCAATAAACGCCCTTCTCCATGGACAATCTGAAAGAGTTGATTCGGGAAGTTCCCGATTTCCCTAAGCCCGGAATCCTGTTTTACGACATCACGACCCTGTTGAAAGACAAGAATGGATTGCGCGCTGTGATCGATGCGTTAACAGGACATTATCAGGGTGTGGCCGTGGATACAGTGATCGGAATCGAAGCGCGCGGGTTTATTTTCGCCCCGGTTCTGGCATACGCCCTGGGCGCTGGATTCGTTCCTGTCCGAAAACCGAGAAAACTTCCCTCTGAGTGCGTTTCCGCGACCTATGATTTGGAATATGGAAGCGATTCTCTTGAAATCCACCGGGATGCCGTCGGCTCCGGGCACAGAGTCCTGATCGTCGATGATCTGCTGGCAACCGGGGGGACCGCCAGCGCGGTAGCGGGTCTGGTGGATCGCATGGGCGGGGTGGTGCAAAGCATGTGCTTTGTGATCGAGCTGGATTTTCTGGAAGGCCGCAAGAAGCTGGAAGGCCGGGATGTTTTCTCGCTCCTGCACTATTGAGCGCGCCGCGCCAAAACCCAGCAATCGCCATGCCCACCCGCACCGCCACAGTCCGAGCCTTCGCCAAGATTAATCTCGGGCTGCGCGTACTCTATCGCCGGCCGGATAACTTCCATGAAATCCGGACCATATTTCAGACGATTTCGCTAGCCGATGAGATTGGCGTCTCCTTTACACTGGCGCGCCGAACCTCGGTGGCGGTTCATGGAACGCCGCATATCCCGGACAACTTAATGGAACGCGCGGCCCGGGCGATCCTCGCCGAAATGCGCACCCCGGCCGAAGTGGAATTCACGCTTCAGAAGCACATCCCGGCGGGAGCCGGCCTGGGTGGAGGGTCATCTGACGCCGCTGCTGTCCTGTTGATGCTTCCCGTGCTGGCCGGCCGCGCGGTTTCGCTAAACCGGCTGCTGAGGGTTGCGGCGCCCCTCGGCAGTGACGTGCCATTTTTTCTATTTGGCGGCACTGTTTTGGGGTTAGGGAAAGGCGAGGAACTTTACGCCTTGGCCGACCTGCCCGCCCGCCCGGCCGTCTTGCTCACTCCTGCGATTCATGTTTCCACCCCCGAAGCATACAGAAATCTGAGTGCTATCTTAACCGCACCCGAGCCGAAGCTGGTTCAATTTCAATCCAGCGTCCGTGAACCCCTAAGTGCCCCGTTGGTAAACGATTTCGAGTCCGCTTTATTCCCGGCACATCCCCGGTTGAAGCAGCTAAAACGCAAGCTGCTGGCCTCAGGCGCGGAGCAGGCGTTAATGACGGGGAGCGGCTCAGCACTGTTCGGAGTCTTTAATCGGAAAGTAACGTGCCGGGGCGCAGTACAATCACTAAGTACCGAAGGCGCGGTTGCCACCTCGCTGCTTACAGGAGCCCGGTACCGCTCAGAGTGGCAAAAGCATTTGAAATCCCATACCGAAGGTAATTCATGGCCGCCCCGAAGCCGATACGCGCAATGAATGCGGAACGCATAAAGATTTTTACCGGCCGAGCCAATCCCTTGCTCGCCGAGGAAATGGCGCACTGCCTTGGCCTTGAGATCGGAAAAGCGAAAATCAAACAATTTTCCGATGGGGAAACCCACCCTCAGATTCAGGAAAACGTTCGCGGCGCGGACTGCTTTGTGGTCCAACCTACCTGTTTCCCTGTGGATCAGAACCTGATGGAGCTTTTGCTGATCATCCAAACGCTGAAATTGTCATCGGCGGAGAGGATCACGGCAGTGCTACCATATTACGGTTACGGCCGTCAGGATCGAAAAGATAAGCCGCGTGTACCCATTTCGGCGAAATTGGTAGCGCAGTTGATTGAAACCGCTGGCGCCGACAGGGTTATGGCGGTGGATTTGCATGCCGCTCAGATCCAGGGCTTCTTCGATGTACCGGTGGACCATTTATTTTTTCGGCCGGTAATGATTGAGTACTTCAAACGCCAGGAGATTAAGGATTTGATGGTCGTATCGCCCGATGCGGGCGGCGTGGAGCGGGCACGTTCCGTGGCAAAACGGTTAAATGCACCCCTGGCGATCATCGATAAACGCCGTGAAGATGCAAATGTTACGGAAGTAATGAATGTAGTTGGTGATGTCAGGGACCGTAACTGTCTGATCGTGGACGACATGATCGACACAGCCGGAACCCTTGTTAAGGGTACTGAGGCGCTGCTGAAGTTCGGGGCCGCAAGTGTGACATCCTGCGCGACGCACGGCGTGTTATCCGGCCCGGCGGTGGAACGGATTGAGGCGTCGGAGTTGAGGGAAGTGATTGTTTCAAACTCCATTCCACAATCGGAGGGGGCGAAGCGGAGTAAGAAAATCCGGGCTCTTTCCATTGCGCCGCTGTTGGCCCGCGCGGTGCAGTCGATTCACGAAGAGACGTCGGTAAGCATATTGTTTGGTTGATCTTAGATTGAAGTGAACAGTTCGTTTCGCAAAATTCAGTTTGCCGGCAACCCACGAGCAGGTAAGCGGACTTGCCGGTGATTTACAAGGAGATTCGAAGTTGAGAACCGATACAGTGGTGACCGCGGAAATTCGAGATACCCGCGGCAAGAACGAAGCGCGGCGCACCCGTGTGCGCGGCATGATCCCAGGCGTAGTGTATGGAGCTTTCAAAGATCCGGTCGCAATCGCGGTGAACCCTAAGTTCATTCAGCAAATTCTGCGCAGCAAGACTGGCCACAACACGATCTTTAACGTGAATATCACAGGCGTCGAAAGCACGCCGGTGATGGTGGTGGACGAGCAATACGATCCGGTCAAGAGCAATTTGCTGCACGTCGATTTGAAGCGGATCGATCTGACAAAGCGGATCCGGGTGGCCGTTCCGGTGCTGACAACCGGAGAAGCGAAAGGCATTAAGCTGCAGGGCGGGTTGCTGGAGATCATCACCCGTTCGGTAGAAATTGAGTGCATTCCCGATGAGATTCCGCAGAGCTTCAGCGTCGATGTTTCCGAGTTGATGATCGGCCAGAACATTCGCGCGAGCGAGATTCCGATGCCCGGGTCTGCGAAACTGCTGAGCGCGGGTGAAATGGTGATTGCCCACGTTGTGGGTCAGCGTGCCGAAGAAGCCGTAGCCGAACCGGTTGCCGTAGCCGAACCGGAAGTGGCTAAAGCCAAGGGTAAGAAAGAAGACGAAGCGCCGCCGCCTGTGGCCGATAAGGGCAAAAAGAAGTAAGCCTGCGTGTTTCTGGTGGCTGGCTTGGGCAATCCGGGGGAGGATTACGCGGAAACGCCGCACAATCTCGGATTCCTGGTTGTCGACCGCTACGCTCGCGAACACGGCATACGTGTCAACCGGAACCATTCGAAAGCGCTGGTAGGCTTTGGCGAAATCAACACCGGGGAAGCGCTGATGCTGGCTAAACCCCAGACATTTATGAACCTGAGCGGCACATCGCTGAAGCCTTTAATGGTCAAGCACTCCGTCTCTCCGAAGGAGTTGATTCTGATCTATGACGAGTTGGATCTGCCATGGGGAGAAGTGCGGGTCAGGCCCGGCGGGAGGCCCCACGGGCACAATGGGGTTCGTTCCGTAATTGAAATGCTGGGCACGGAAGAATTTACAAGAGTTCGGCTGGGAGCGCATCCCGGCCACCCGCTGAAGAGCGGTTCGGATTACCTGCTGGCCCCGTTTTCACGCCAGCAGAAAAAGGAATTGGACCAAGTGCTTCAGCTTGCTTCCGAAGCAGTGGGTTCAATAATCGCCGATGGCGTCGAAATGTCCATGACGAGATTCAATCGTCGCGCCGGGGGCTTACAACCAGAGGAAAAATGAGAGTTTACGAAGAGTTGTTTATCATGAAGCCGGATTTGCCGGAAGAAGAGATCGATGTGTTTTTGGAGCAGCTGAAAGGCAATATCGCAACGGCTGGCGGAACCATCGACAAAGTGGAGAAGTGGGGCAAACGCCGCCTGGCGTACAAGGTGGACAAGTTCAAGGATGGTTCGTACGTGCTGTTGCAGTTCAGCGCCGGGCCGGAAACGGTTAAGGAAGTGGAACGGCGGCTGCGCGTAGCCGAAGATGTAATCAAGTTCCTTACTGTTCGCGTGGATGAAACTTTGAAGCGGCTTGAGAAGCGCAAGCAGGACCAGGACAAGCGCGCCGCCCGGAAAGCACTGCAACCGCAGCCTGTGACGCCCGCTGCGCCGGTTCCGATGTTTGGGGAGCCGGAAGGTCACGCTGCGCCGGGTGTTCCCGGAACGCCTGCGCCCGCGCTGCCCGCGGTGGGAAATCCAGCACACGAATCCACAGAGGAAGGACGATAGGAGACCGCTATGGCCGAATCCAAAGAAACTCGCGGTAGCCGCCCGGGTAGCGCTTCGCAGCGCCCCACCGGTGGCGATAAAGCCGTTGCCGCCGGCAAAAAGCAGTATTTCCGGCGTAAGAAAGTTTGCCGGTTTTGCGTCGAGAAGATCGACGACATCAATTATAAGGATGTGCGCATGCTTTCGGCCTTTATCGCCGAGCGGGGCAAGATTGTGCCGCGCCGCATTTCCGGCGTATGCGCTCCCCACCAGCGGCGCTTGAGCGACGCGATCAAGAAAGCGCGCAATATCGCGCTGTTGCCGTTCGCGGCGAGCGTGTAAGGAGGCCACCATGGACATCATTCTCAGAGAAGATATCGAGAACCTGGGCAGCCGCGGGGATCTGGTTAATGTCGCCGATGGCTATGCGCGCAACTTCCTGCTGCCACGGAAGAAAGCCGTAATCGCGACCGATTCGAATCGCAAGATCATCGAACAGGAACGCGACGCACACGTCCGCCGCGACGCCAAACTCAAGACCGAATTCGAGGCCCAGGCGAAGTTACTGAATGGCGCCGCGGTCACCATCGCGCAACGCGTCGGTGAGAACGATCAGTTGTTCGGCTCTGTAACCGCTCAGAACATCGCGGACCAACTGGAATTGAAAGGCTTCTCCATCGAACGCCGTAAGATTCAGTTGGATGAGCCGATCCGTACTTTGGGCGAGCACAAAGTGACGGTCCGTCTGCACCGCGAAGTGACGGCGGAAGTGACAGTCAACGTCGTCAAGGAAGGCTAGCGATGTTTGACCTTACCGGTCAGACCGCTATCGTGACCGGCGCCGCGACAGGGTTGGGCGAAGCAATCGCCCGGCGCTTCGCGGCCGCTGGCGCCAAGGTCGCAGTAGCGGATCGCGACCTTGGGGGGGCGGAGGCTGTAGCGCAATCAATCAACGGCTTCGCTGTCCGGACTGACGTCGTGCAGTCCGCTTCCGTACAGGCCGCGGCGGAGGCGGTTCTTGCCCGCACCGGCCGGATCGATATCCTGGTGAATAATGCCGGGATCGCTGGTAAGGCCGCGCCGATCTGGGAGCAGACCGAAGAGGATTGGAATCTCGCGATTGCGGTTAATTTGACCGGTTTGTTCCATTTTTGTAAGGCGGTTCTGCCCCATATGCGGGAGCGGAAATATGGACGCATCGTGAACATTGCTTCCATTGCGGGAAAGGAGGGCAATCCGAATATGTGTCCCTACTCGGCTAGCAAAGCAGGGGTGATCGGGCTAACGAAGTCCATAGCGAAGGAAGTCGCGACCGAAGGCATCTGCATCAATGCAGTTGCTCCCGCGGTGATTCGTACCAAAATCCTTGAGCAACTGACGCCGCAGCAGGTGAGCTACATGACCGACCGGATTCCTATGAAACGCACGGGACTGCCGGAAGAAATCGCGGCCGTGGTGCATTTCTTGGCAAGCCCGGACTCAAGCTTCGTCACGGGACAGTGCTATGACGCGAGCGGCGGCCGCGCTACGTATTAAGCTCTATTTATGGAAGCGGGCAACGGCGCAGGTGATCCGAGTAGCTCCCGTCTGGACAGAATCGAAGCCATTATGGACACCATGGCTGCGGATCATGAGCAATTTCGCCAGGAGCACAAGATGCTTTTACGGGCTCAGGTGATCATGCAAAATACAATGGAAAGAATAGCCGAAAAACATGAGCGCCTGGCAGAAGCACAGCGCAACAGTGAAGAAAAGTTGAACGTGTTACTCGCGACCGTCGATGACTGGATTCGCCGCCACTAAATTAGGGGCGCGATCAACTTTAAATCGTCGATCAGCATCTGCATTTCGCGCTCGCGGTCCTGCGGTTCCGATCTCAAAATAGCCGACGGATGAATGGTTCCCATTACGTGTTCAGCCAGCAATGATGGCACGAACACTCCGCGGTCTCTTGTGACGCGCCAGCTTTTTCCGATGAGGGCTTGGCCTGCGGTGGCGCCCAGGCAAACCACCACTTTTGGTTTCACCACGGCCACTTCTGCCTGGAGCCAGGGCATGCAGGCCGTGATTTCGAGCGCTCCCGGCTTTTCGTGGATGCGCCGCTTGCCGCGCATGGTGAACTTGAAATGCTTTACTGTGTTGGTCACATA
>JALYXI010000374.1 GCA_030947245.1 Acidobacteriota bacterium | reverse complement strand
ACGATCTCGGCACATATCCACAAGCCAACGGCCAGGTTTACGGCGGAGGCGAACGGACCGAGGAAAACCAGATGCCGGTTGAAGAAAGCGGCAACATGCTCATCATGCTGGCCGCTCTGGCGCGCGTGGAAGGCAACGCTTCCTTTGCCGCGCGCTACTGGCCGGAGATTACGAAGTGGGCCGAATATCTGAAAGAGAAAGGTTTCAATCCCGAAAACCAGCTTTCCACAGACGATTTCGCCGGGCATCTTGCGCATAACGCCAATCTCTCCATCAAAGCCATCCTCGCCCTGGCGTCCTACGGCGTGCTTGCGGACATGACGGGCCACAAGAAGGAAGCCGCCGATTACCGCGCCCTTGCGCGTGGCTTTGCGCAGAAATGGATCGGTCTGGCGGCTGAAGGAGATCACTACAAGCTGGCCTTTGACCAGCCCGGTACGTGGAGCCAGAAGTATAACCTGGTCTGGGACAAGCTCCTCAATTTGCAGATCTTTCCGCCTGAAGTCGCTCGCCGCGAAATCGCCTTCTACCAGACCAAGCAAAATAAGTACGGCTTGCCGCTCGATAATCGCAAAGACTACACCAAGCTCGATTGGATTCTCTGGACCGCGACGCTCACCGGGGATCCGGCTGCCTTCAAAGCGCTTGTTTCCCCCGCGTACCGTTTTGCCGACGAAACACCCAGCCGGGTACCGCTCAGCGACTGGTATGACACCGTCACCGCGAAACAACAAGGATTTCAGGCGCGCAGCGTAGTCGGCGGCCTCTTCATCAAGATGCTGGAAGATCCGGGCATCTGGAAGAAGTACTCGTCAAGGGGTGGCCAATGAAGACCCTTCGCCGCTGTGCGCCTCTGCTGGCCATTGCGTCCGTCTGTCTCTTCCGCCCAGTTCCCGCCGCCGCACAAACCTCCACGGGCCAACTATCCGTCACCATCCTTGACCCCTCTGCCGCCGTAATCCCCGGAGCCACAATCCGGCTCATCGGCTCTCAAACCGGTAACACTCTCCGCACCGTCGAAACGAACGCGTCCGGCAGCGTCGCCATCCCCCTCCTTCCACCCGGAATTTACGATCTCTCCGTCACCCGAACCGGCTTCAAAAACGCGATCCGCCGCAACATATCCGTGGACGTCGGAACCATCGCCGACCTCTCCATCACGTTGGAAACCGGAAGTTCCGCCGAATCCGTCACCGTCACCTCCGACGCACCTCTGGTGGAAGATAAGTCTGCAACAGTAGCCCAGGTCATCTCGGCGCAGCAAATGATCGATCTGCCTTTAAACGGCCGCAATTACCTCTCCCTTGCGAATCTGACCGCAGGCGCTATTCCAGCAGCCGGCAGCCGCGACCAGACCTTCTCCGCATACGGCAACACCGGCTTGCAGAACGCCTTCCTTCTCGATGGCGGCCGGAACGAGAACTATCTCCGCGGTCTGGATAATCGCGCTCGCGACATCATCCGCCCGCCGCTGGACGCACTCAGTGAATTTTCCGTCCAAACCAGCAACTTCTCCGCGGAATTCGGCGCCGCTGCGGGAGCGGTCGTCAGCGCCATCACGAAGAGCGGGACGAATTCCGTTCACGGGTCGGCGTACGATTTCCTCCGCAACGATCGTCTGGATGCAATCAACTACTTTGCGCAAACCAGACCCTTGCTTGTCCGTAACCAGTACGGTGGCTCATTGGGAGGCCCTATCTGGAAAGACCGCGCCTGGTTCTTCGGCGCCTATGAGGGTACTCCGAACCGCAGCGAGTCCACCGCGACCTCCACCGTTCCCACCGCCGCTCAACGTGCGGGAAGTTTTGGCGCCCTCGCCATCTACGATCCCGGCACAACCCGCCCCAATCCCAATGGTACTGGGTACGTCCGGGATCAGTTTCCGAATAACGTCATCCCGTCCTCGCGATTCAATGCCATTGGCGTTAGTTTGCTCAACAATTATCCGCTCGCCAACGTGCCTGGCAATGCCACGCTCTTTGTCGCCAACACCCCGCAAAAGCAGGACAGCAAGAACGGCGTGGTTCGCGGCGATGTTCAGGTGAGCAGCAAAGACTCCATGTTCGGCCGTTATTCCATCTCCCGTGGATCTCTCAATGCCTCTCCTGGTCTGCCCCTCCCGGCTGAGACCCCGGTCATTCGCCAGACAGACTCCACCAGTTTCGGCTACGGATACACGCGCACGATCAGCCCAACTTTCATCAGTGAACTTCGTTTCACCTGGACGACCATCAACCTGCATCAGGACGCCACCCAAGCACTGAACCCGATCATTCCCGGAAGCCTGGATCCGCAAGTGACGTCCGGCACGCCGGGTTTCAACGTGTCCGGTTACGCCGGTCTCGGGAGCCAGCCATCGTGTTGCGGGAATAGCCCGCTCCGGAAATCCTCCGGTGTGTGGGATTGGGCGGACAACTTGTCGAAATCATTCGGCTCGCATGTTCTCAAATTCGGCGGCGAATTCATTCTGATCCGGCCGTCCACCTTCGCCACAAGCAATGGGCGCGGCGGTTTCGGCTTCACCGGCGTATTCTCCCAGAATCCCCAAGCGCGCTCCGGCACCGGCAGCCCGATCGCGGATCTGCTCCTCGGCGACGCGAATTCATTGACGACAGGTACAATCGCAAACTCGGTCGAACGCTCATGGTTTGCCGCTGGCTACCTGCAGGACCGTGGACTATCAATCGGCAGCTCACGCTCAATCTCGGCGTGCGATATGAGTACGCGGCCCCGTACACGGAGATCAACAATCGCATGGCCAACTTCATTCTGGATCCGGGCGATCCCCTTTACGGGCAGTTGATCCAAGCTGGCAACCCTGCCAGGCCGCGCTCCCTGATCTATGGCGACACAAACAATTGGGCGCCCCGCGCGGGGCTTGCGTGGCGCGTTCCGTGGGTGAAGGATCTGGTCATCCGAAGCGCTTTCGGTCTGTTCTATGGGCAGGATGAGGGCACCGGCGTCACCAACCGCCTTACCAGTAATCCGCCCTTTTTCGGATATGGCGCGCAGACCATCAGCAGCGACCAGCTCTTCCCTTCCACCGGCTTTGTTCTGGCTCCGAATGCTTCCATCACGCGCCCACCCGGTATCGATCCTACGAAGTTCGTTCTCGTCCCCACTGCCACCGCTACTTTGGTCAGTTGGCCAAGCCACCTTCAGACTCCCTATGTCGCGCAATGGAGCTTCAGCGTGGAAAAAAGCCTTCCCTGGAATATGGTGGCGGAAATCAACTACGTAGGCAATCACGGCGTACAATTGCTGGGTCTGGGTGAGGGCAATCAGCCCGTGGCTCTTGCCGCCACAACTGTGGTCTCACGCCGGCCTCTTGCACAGAACACCGTTGCCTCCGTCAAGACCGTGCGCAACTGGAACGCTAGTTATTATGAAGGCATGTCGTCCAAACTGGAAAAGCGGTTCCAAAGCGGCATCTCGTTTCTTACGACTTTCACATACGGTCACGCGCTCGATCTCCAGAATCCCGCGCTCGACCTTTGCGATGGCTGCGGCAGCGGCGATACCATCCAGAACAACTACAACCTGGCCGCGAATCGCGCCTCATCGGATAACGACGTACGCCTGCGGTATGTATTCGGCGGTTCTTTCGATCTTCCCTTCGGGGCCGGTAAGCCCTGGCTCAGCGATTCCCGTGCGGCCTCCGCGGTCCTGGGCGGCTGGCGGGCCACCACGATCTATCAGGTCCAGACCAGCCTTCCTTTCACGCCGTCACTCTCCTTCGATGCCGCCAACGCGGGTACGGTCACCCGGCCGAATCGCGTCTGCGATGGCAACATCGATCAGCGCACGGTGCAGCACTGGTTCGACACCTCGTGTTTCGTCGCGCCGCCCTCGCTCACCTTCGGGAACTCCGGCCGCAATGTCCTCCGTGCCCCGGGCAGAAATAATCTGGATGTAAGCCTACAGCGCGATTTCCGCCTGCCCGTCGAGCATAACTCCATTTTGCAGTTCCGCCTGGAGGCCTTTAACGTCCTCAACCATCCCCAGTTTGCCGCCCCCGGCGCTACGGTAGGCAACGCAACGAATGGAATCATCACGAGCACTTCGAATGAGAACCGGCAACTTCAAGTTGGCGTGAGGTTAGCATTTTGAGCCACTCCCTCGGCCCGATCCTTTCAAGAAGAAGCCTGTTCGCCGGCACACTGGCCGCCACCCGGACACAGCGCCTCCTTGCGCAACAGCCAAAACAGCCGAACGTCATCGTCATTCTGTTTGACGATCTTGGCGTTTCCGATCTCGGTTTCCTGGGCGCATCGGATCTGCGGACGCCCTATATCGACCGGCTTGCGCGTGGCGGAACGGTTTTCTCTAACTGGTATTCAAACGCGCCCGTGTGCGCCCCGGCCCGCTCCGCGCTGATGACCGGCCGTAGCCTGGGCGGAAGGCCCACAACTGGCGATTCGTAGAGGAGAATGGAAGTTGGTGCTCAACGGCGTGGTGCACGATGGCACGCCAGCCGGAAATAAGCCGCTCACCGGTGATGAC
>JALYXI010000363.1 GCA_030947245.1 Acidobacteriota bacterium | reverse complement strand
CGACGGGGTCGACCTGACAACCTACTGGCTCCCGGACACCAATGACCAGACTCTGTTTGCCCTGAAAAAGCTGGCCTACCGCTCAGGGATTGCTTTGTACACGATCGGAGTGCGTGCCCACATGGCGCAGCCTACTGCGGAACTGCAGGCCGGCGAGGTGGAATCGGTGCGCAAGTGGCTCGATGTCGCACAACGGCTGGGGGCTTCGCACGTGCGGGTGTTCGGCGGTGCAGTACCTAAAGGCGTCACAGAGGATCAGGCCGTCGCTTGGGCTGTAGAAACTCTGAAGAGGTGTGCGGACGAAGCATCAAAGAAAGGAATCACGCTCGGTTTGGAAGACGATGGCGGGATCACGACCGACGCGGAACGTACTGTCGAGATCTTCAAGAAAGCCGACTCCCCGTGGGTCGGCATCAATCTCGACATCGGTAACTTTCGGGACGACGCTTACCGTCAGATCGAGATGTGTGCGCCCTACGCAACTAACGTTCATTTCAAATCGCAAGTCCACGTGAACCACCAGCCCCAGCCTGCCGATTGGACCCGGATCTTAGAAATCCTGGGTAAGGCTGAGTATCGTGGCTATCTTGCTTTAGAGTACGAATCCACCGATAACCCGCTTACCGCTGTGCCGGAGTTGGTTTCGAAGATGCGGGCGGCCATCCAGGTTGCCAACCGGTCCTGAGCTGCGTTGTCTAGCGGGGCTGCCAGTTGTCAAGAAGGTCCAGAATCAAAATCACTGCACGCGCAAGATGGAATGGATCTTTCACCGGTAGGGCGATCAGATCACGCGTGGGATTTCCTTGGCGGTCCAGGCGCTGAAACCATTCGCCGTCAGGTGTCATAGGGAAATGCTGAAAGCTCCATTCGTGGACGCGCTCATACCATTCCAGGCACCACGGCTGGCCCGTAAGCCGGTAAGCCAGAAGTAACGCGTAGAGCGCCTCAGTATGCGGCCACCATATCTTCTTTTCGGAATTTGGAAGAAAGGGGCAACCTCCGTTCGCATCGATGCCGAGGAACAACCCTCCATACTCCTGATCCCATCCGGCCTCAAGGTGCCAGCGAATTACTTCCACAGCGCGCCTGATGCCATCGGGATCGCTCCTTCGGCGTGCGCAATGGATGTTGAACCACATGGATTCAAGGGCGTGGCCGGGCATCACATAGCTCCCTTCATTTCCAGGTAATTCCGAATAATCCGCATCCAGAAATTCCAGCAACAGCCGGCGCTCCGGTTTTACAAAGTTTGTCATCACGCAGTTCGCATAGCAATCCGCGGCTGCGGCAATTGCCGGGTCGTGCGTGGTCTCTGCCAATTCGTTGGCCACCTCCGTGAGAATCATTGGAATACCATGAATCTTACGCCCAGGAAGAAGCGTGTACGGCGCGGTGTCCCGAAAATCAGGGTGTTCCACGCGTTTCGTAATCCTCCAAAACAGCTCCACCGAAAAAGCGAGCAAGCGGGAATCAGAAGATGCACGGCAGTATTCGCTTAATCCGTATACAAAGAAGCAATCCGAATAGATACTGGTTGCGACTTCAAGAGGAGTGCCCTCCCGCGTGGTTCGATATACCAGCCATCCTGCCTCATCCCGAGCATGGGCCAGAAGAAATTCAATGGTGTGGCGCGCCGATTCTAAGAACTCCGGTCTCCGTTCAACGCGATTGAAGAGCGCCGACATAGACCAGATAAAACGCGCTTGGGACCATGTATATTTGTCCGTGCTGATCGGCGTTCCATCTTCGGCCATGCAGGAGAGCACTCCGCCATACTCGTGGTCCACTCCGTGCCGAAACCAGAACGGGACAATCCCGTCCCGCAGAAGAGTCCGGAACTGCTGCTGTAGCTTGGGGGGATCGAAGCGCACTATTTCGTCGAAGTCACGATCTTGCCGTCGATAATCACCATCACCGGCTGAATATCTTTGATCTGTGCTTCAGGGCACGTAAGGTAGTCGCGATCGATCACCACAAAATCAGCCAGTTTTCCCCGCTCAATGGTTCCGCGTTCCTTGTCCGCAAACTGCAGGTATGCCGGCCAGATCGTGTGCGTCTTCAAAGCTTCCGCGCGGGTGATTTTCTGCTCCGGATGAATGACCTTGTTTCTGGTCGTCAGGCGCGTAATCTCAGTCCACATACTCAAGAAGGGGTTGTAGGGATTAACAGCGTTGTTTTTATCATGACCGATCATATGATCGCTGCCGGCCGCAACAATGATTCCCGAATCGATGTAAGACCTTAACGGATAGAAGTAGCGCATCCCCTCATAACCAAATACCTGTTCGAGCGCAGCCCCGTCCAGGTAAAGCCATGGAGCTTGCACATCAGCCAGAATGCCCATCTTTTTCATGCGTGCGATTGCTTCGGGGCTTTGAAAACTCGCATGCATCAAATGTGATCTGCTGGGCCCGATGGGCTTCTCGCGATCCAGTTGTTCCAGAGTGTCGAGGAAATTATCCACCGCCCCTCCGCCCTGATCGTGGGTGGTTAACTGCCATCCGCGATCCCGTGCGGTGCGCATGATTGCAAGTAGTTTGGCCGGCGGTATGAAAAGCTGGCCGCGATCATCCGGATTGGTCTTCCCGTAGAGCTGCTTGCCGAAAGCGCCATATGGATAGCGTTGGTAGGCAGTACCGATCGTCATTCCGCCATCGAGCGTCAATTTGAAGGTTCCGAATTTCAGCCAGGAGTCGCCGGTATTGGTTGTGTAGGGCGCAGACTGAATCTGCTGCTGCAAGGTTCTAGTGGATTGTGAGGCATCCGGCCGCCACGTCATTACGACGCGAAGGGGAAGCCTACCAGCAGCTTTGAGCTTCTGATATAAATCGATCTGTTCCGGATTGACTGCCCGATCGCCCACGCTGGTGAGCCCCGCGGCAACATAGCGCTTCAGTTGTTGCTCTAAAGCGTCCAGCTTTTCGGCCTCGGTGTAGTGTGCCGTGCGGTCTAAACCAACAATCAGAGACGGTGCGTTTTTCAAAACGCCTGTCGGCTCGCCGTTGGCGTCTTTCACGATCTCGCCCGCGGGAGGATTCGGTGAATCGCGCGTGATGGCGCACTTCCGTAACCCGCGAGAGTTCAAAATGAGAACATAACTGGCATCGAAAAGTACGGGGTGATCCGTCTCGAAATCCAGCAGTTCCCGCGTCGGCATCTGCAATTCCGCTAAGCGCGTCGGGAATGTCCGGGGTACTACAATCCATTCCCCCTTGGGGGTCTTCGCTGCCTGCTGCGAGATATAAGCGCGAACGGCAGCGAAGGAGTTCAGAGGAGGCAGGGGGCCGCGGAACTCGCTTAACCCGGCGTCCACTGCGTGCACATGAGAATCGACAAGGCCGGGCAACAAAGTTTTCCCGCCCAGGTCTATCACTTTCGTCTTGGGACCACGTTCCGCCTTCAGAACGGAAGCGTCCGGCCCAACGGCCGAAATTGTTCCACCCTTCACGGCGACGGCTTGCTGGATCGTGAACTTTGGGTCAACCGTGACAATTTTGCCATTTCGCAAAATCAAGTCTGCATCGGCTGCGGATAACAGGGCGCCGAAAACGATTGAAACAAGAATATAACGAGATGCTGAGTGAGGGTTCATGAGGAGTATCGGGAAGGAATTTGTCTGACGATTAGAAGCTGATCCGCAGACCAAAACGAAACTGCCGCTCGTCATTTGCAGCGGTTGTAATCTCGGTGTATCCGTTCAGCTTGCTGATGGTACCGTCGGCGTTCCGGACCGCATTGGAGACGTTCGTGCCCGGGTTGTTGAAGTGCGGTGTGTTGCCCACGTTGAAGGCTTCTGCCCGGAACTGGAACCTCACCTTTTCCGTTAGCACGAATTCCCGAAACAAGCCAAGATCCATGTTTCCTATGCCGGGACCTCGCAGGATATTCAACCCGCTTGTGCCGTAACGGGCGCTCGTTACGGGCGCAAATGCCGCAGGGTCGAAGTAGGATTGGCCGGGCCCTGTTCCACCAATGATCTTCACCGTGGACAAGACCTGATCCGCAGTTTGCGTTTCCGTCGGTGCGTTGAGGGATGCGTTCGAAGCGGTCACTGTGAAGGGAGTTCCACTATAGGCGCTGAACAATCCATTCAGTTGCCACCCAGCAAGTGCTAAGCGCGAAATACCCTGGCGCGCCCACCGCTTATCTGGACCGAATGGAAACTCAGCAATGAAGCCGGCTTGCACGTTGTGCGTCCGGTCGTAACCGGTCACTGAGCGATTACGGCCAAACGCGCTCGGAATATTGAACGCCAGAGTGCTGTCTGCTTCGTCATTATAGGCAATTGCTTTTGAGAAGGTGTAGCTCGCCTGGGCGTGGATGCCGTTTATGAATCTGCGGCTCAAGTGGGTCTGGAAGGAGTTGTAGTTGGCGGTCCCGAATGGAGCCTGCAGAAGCGTACTCGCCACGCGTCCAAATTGCTGGTTCAGAATGCGGCCTGTGTTACCCGTCCCAATCGGCGCCCAATTCAATTCCTGGCTAACCTGCTGCCGGATGCCCCTCGTCCCCACGTACGCGGCCTGACCGGCAAAGCCCGCTCCTAATTCACGTTGCACAGTGAAATTGAACGTTTCCACGTAGCCTCGCCGGAACGGATTGTTCAGGCGCTTGGCGCTAACCGTTCCAGGGATGCTGATAATCCCGTTTCCGAGGCTGGGAATCGAAATTGCCGGGATGCCATCTTCTGTCTTACTGATAAAAGAGAAGGAGTTCGGAGCCACGAAGTTTTGGTCAACCAGAACAGGATAGTTCGTCCGAAACGGCCGTGCCAGGGAATAAGGATCCGTATTGATCCCATAACCCGCGCGCACGACTAATCTGGAAGTCGGCCGGTAAGCAAAGCCGACTCGCGGGGAAAATAGCAGATGGCTGACCGAGATACCAGCGTCCATCGGCACCGATCCAACGCCTCCAATTACTACTTTGTTTTGAGTGATGTCGTAATTCTCCAGACCGCGGTGATCCCGGGTGGGCATCGGATAGAGTTCATAACGCACCCCGGCCGTAACCGTCAGGTTGCGAGTGGCCTGCCATTGGTCCCGAACATAGAAACCTTCATTCCATGCCCGTGTCGTGACCGGACTCTCTACAGGGACGGTTTTGCCTACTGTGGAGGGAAGGCCGAGCAAAAACGCTGCGTAAGCATTGAATTGATTGGGCGCTGCTCCCCCGTTGAGAGATGTGACACCGCCGGTGAACTGGAAGGTTCCGCGGGGACCGGCGCCCTGTTCCGCCGTGAGATGGTTCATGTCCTGGCGCGAGAGATCGAAGCCGAAGCGGACATTGTGCGCGCCCTTGTTCCAAGTCACGTTGAAATTCGACAGGTACTCGTTATCGTGCCAGAAGTACGGGGTCGCGCTGCCCGGGTTGCCCAGAGTTTCATAGCCAGTAACCTGAAATTCGGGGATACCGCTGGCAAACTTCGTCGGACCATTCGTCCCGGGAATCTTCAAGATATCAAGGCCGACATTTTGGCCATACTGGATCGGGTACGTACCGGGCGCGATTCGGGCGTAGGCCGTAGTGCCATCCAACAATAATGTTGGGCTGACAATGTATGTCGCGCCGATGCTGGTGCTGATTACCCGCCCCTGCCCAGGTCCTGCTTGCTGGGATGTGTCGATCGCTCCCCCGGAGGCTTTGTCAAAAGGTGTGGGCGAGTAAGTGGTGAAGTTCAAGATACTGAAGCGGCCGAACATGGTGAACTTATCGGACTGATTCCAGTTGACCTTCGAATCGGACGAATTTCGATCTAATGTCGAGTTCCCGGCAGAGAGGAAGTTGGAACTTGCGCCTGTTGCGGAAGGGTTGGGAAGCCAACTGTTTAGTTGCTGAGCGACACGGCTCTGCCGTTCGAGCGGTATTACGTTATTCGGGAAAGGCGTTCGTCCCGTGCCGTTCGCATTTCCCGTCAAAGGGTCGTATATGGCCGTTCCCAGTGCGCTGAAGTCACCCGCCCGCTGCGCGGCGCTCGGGATCGTGACAAGGCGCGAAACGTTCGTTCTTCGGCTGGTCTCCTCATCACTCTCGAAGAAGAAAAGTTTATTTTTGACAACGGGACCGCCGAAGGTTCCGCCATATTGATTCTGAATGTTCTTGGGAAGCCGCGGAGCCGTATAGAAGACGTTGCGGGCCTTAAGAGAACTATTGGTATGGTATTCAAAACCCACGCCATGGAACTCGTTCGTGCCGGATTTGATGATCACGTTGACCGCCGCCCCACCCGCTTGGCCCTGTTCCGCATCCATGCTGTTTGTGACCACGTTTACCGTCTCGATCGATTCTAAAGGCGGCACGTAGGCGGAATGTTGAGGTAGCCATATGTGCGTGTTTCCAGCGCCATCGATTTTGGTGTTGTTGGTGCTCTTAGTCGTCCCGTTTACCTCTGCGACCAGATCCTCCTGCGCATTCGATACGAGAGAGTTCTGGGGGCGGGGTGGAGTGAAACCTGGTATCAGCTTGAAAAGTGCCTGATAGTTTCGCCCTCCGGGTACGGGCAGATCTTCAAATTGCTTGCTGCTGAACTCCGTTCGTACCTCAGACCGGTCTGTCTGGAGAATCGGCCCTGATGCCCCTACGGTAACCTTTTCTGTTGCGCCGGCAAGTTCCAGTTGGAAATCAATGCGGATTATCCCATTACTGGACACTTCCACGCCCCGCCGGGTAAACGAGGCAAAGCCAGAAGAAGCGATCGTCACGTCATACAGCCCTGCTTGCAGGTCGGAGATGAGGAAGGCGCCTCGCTCGTTGGTTGTAACCTCCCGGGCAGCGCCAGTCTGAGCATTCATTGCGCTCACTTTCACTCCAGCAACCGCGGCCCCGCTGGGATCGATGATGTTCCCGACCAGCGATCCGTATAACACCTGAGCAATCATTCGCGGCGTCGTCAGTAAAAGCAGAGCCGATATAGCGATTGCCACTGTCCTCTTGAAACACGTGGATCTTTTCATTCGTTGCCTCTCTTTCGGGATTCGGAACGGATTGCCGGCTGAACCGCACTGCTTGAACGACCCACTCCAAGAAGGTGGGCGGCGGCACGGCTGTTTAGCACAGTATGGACGCGGGTTGCGATCATTGTCAACATATCGTGAAATGTTTCCCGTGTACGAGAAACGAATATTAATGAAGGGGGAAGCTGTTATACAATCAGCAGGATCGGTTCAGCGCGTGCCAAAGGGCCGCGTACCCCTGCAGATACCGATCGGTTTCAGCGCTTTCCGCTACCTCGGCGAAAGTATACCGATCGTACTGCGCGGCTTTTAGGAGGGAGAACAACTCACGCCAAGGGTAAGTGGCGTCGGCCAGTTCATGAAGGTGGACGCTTCTGATCCAGGGCTTAAGCAGTTCGAAGCTTGCTTTCACGGAATCTCCAGTCAAATCCGTGGGATTGGAGTTCCAGCAGATGCCCACGTTTTCGTGTGCCGCGGCCTTCACGATAGC
>JALYXI010000349.1 GCA_030947245.1 Acidobacteriota bacterium | reverse complement strand
GAATCGATGTGACCCTCGAAGTCGGCAATCTCGCCAGCCGTATTGAGGTGGAAGCCTCCGCCCCCATTGTCCAATCGGAAACCTCCTCCATCGGCCAGGTCGTGGATTCGCGTCAGGTGCAGAAGATGCCGCTCGACGGGCGCGGGAATATTTTCAATCTGCTCGCCCTCGCTCCCGGTGTCCAGGCGAGCGGACAAAACCCGGAGATCTCCGGCGGAACATGGTTCGGCTCGACGAACATGACCGTGGATGGCGTCTCGAATATCGATACAGGCAACGAACGGCTTTCTCCCGTGGCGCCGTCGCTCGAATCGATTGAAGAATTCAAAGTCATTGCAAACGGTGCTTCGGCGGAATTCGGCCGCGGAGGATCCCAGGTTTTGATCGCGACCAAATCGGGCACAAATCAATTCCACGGCAGCCTCTTCGCCTTCAACCGCAACCGCGCGCTCGCTGCGAAAAACTTCTTTGCGACGGGCCTGCCGAAACCGCCCTTCAACCGGAACGAGTATGGCGGTTCACTCGGCGGTCCCATTTTCAAAGATAAGCTGTTCTTCTTCGGAACATTCGAAGGCCTGCGGCGCGTTACCTCCACCACGATTACCTCTTCTCAGCCCACCGTCGCGCTCAAGAACGGCGACTTCGCAGGACTTCCGGCGATCCGCGATCCCGAAACCAACGCCCCATTTCTGAACAATCTGCTTCCCGCGAACCGGATCAGCGCCACGGCGAAGGAGCTTCTCAAATACGCATCCGATCCCAACAAGGCCGGTACGGGCGCCGCGGGGCTGGGCAATAATTTCATCTACAACACTCCCACTCGTGAAGGAAACGATCGTTATACCGGCCGCATGGATTACCAGGCAACCGGCAAAGACAGGATTACCGGCCGCTACTACCGGGCCGCTGACGGGCCCTACGTTTCGGGCGTAGGAAACGCGACCGATAAGTACGGGAACTGGAGCGGATTTGGAGCCGCCACCCACAATGCGGGCCTCTCGTATACCCGCCTGCTCTCCGCGCGCGTCATCAATGAGGTGCGATTCGGCTTCCTGCAGATCAACTATTACCGTACGCCGCAAAACTTCGCCCTCGACCCAAGCTCGTTTGTTCCCGGCATCGTGGCTCCTGTGCCGGGCTTAGGTGGATTGCCGACCGTTTCCATTACCGGCTTCACCGGCTTCTTCGACCAGCCAGGTTCGGGCGACCTGCAACGGGATTATGAGTTCTACGACAATGTCAGTTGGGTGCTCGGTCATCATTCACTCAAATTCGGCGGCGAGTACCAGCGCGTTTCGGCGTTCAACTTCCAGAATCCTGCCCCCGCCCGTGGCGGGTTCACGTTTGATGGGCGCTATACCGGAAATGCGTTCGCTGACTTTTTGCTCGGATACACGGCCGGCACGTCCCGGACCACTGAAAACCTGCAGACGGAACCGCGCAACAACCGCGGTGCGGCATTCCTTCAAGATGACTGGACCGTGTCGAAGAAGTTGACGCTGAACCTTGGGCTTCGCTGGGAATATGAAGCTCCCTTCCAGAACAGCACAGGCAACCTGGCAAACTTCTATCCGGGCATCGGGTTGGTATTGCTTTCCGGAACGCCGAGTCCCGTTTTTGCAAACCTGCCGGTCGTCGATGGCAAGAGCGTGCATTTGGACCCGTCCAACTACGTCAACAAAGATCTGAATAACTTTGCGCCCCGCGTAGGCTTCGCATACCGTCCGTTCGGAAGTTCGACGTTCGTAATCCGCAGCAGTTACGGAATTTACTACAACGTGATCGGCGGGTACATCGGCACGACAAACCTCGCGAACAATCCGCCGTTCCAGACCACCCAGACATTTGCGGCCACGCCCGGCAATACTCCTTCGCTCACGTTCGCGAACGCCTTCCCCGGCACGCCCGCAATTCCCGCTAACGCTACCGTGAACGCAATTGCAAAGAATCGCGCAAACGGCTACATGCAGCAATGGAATTTTACCGTAGAGGGCGAGGTCTTCAAGAACACTGCATTGCGTGCTTCCTACGTCGGCAATAAAGGTACCCACCTGGACCGCCAATTGAACCTGAATGACCCCGGTCCTGCGCCCGGCGTCGTTCAACTGCGGCGGCCCTATCAGCCATTCGGAAACATCAACTATTTCGAATCCGGCGCGAATTCCATTCTGAACCAGATTCAATTGGGCGCCACCCGCCGCTTCGCTCAGGGTTTGTCCTTCGGAGTTGAGTATCAGTATTCGAAGGAATTGAATGAGCAGCCATTCGGAATCGCCGCTCCCACCAATCCTTTCAATGCGCGCATGGATCGGGGCAACGCCGATTTTATCCGGCGGCATTACGTGATCATTAACTATACGTATCTGCTGCCATTCGGCAACGGCCGCCGATTCCCGCTCTCCGGTTTCGCGGACAGGGTTCTGGGGGGCTGGCAACTCGCCGGCATTTCGAGCCTCGGCACGGGACAGCCCTTCTCAGTTACGTTTACCAGTTCAACCGTCGGATGGCCTTCCAGCCGCGCCGATATCGTCGGAAGTCCCGCGGGCGCCGGGAACATTTACCAGTGGTTCAATCCCGCTGCGTTCGCCGTGCCCGCTCCCTACACATACGGAAACTCCGCCCGCAATTTCCTGTTCGGGCCGGGCATCATCAATTGGGACCAATCGCTCTACAAAAATACGCGAATCGGCGAGCGGGCCAATCTGGAGTTCCGCGCGGAATTTTTCAACGTAATGAACCACGCGAATTTCGATATTCCGGCAAGCAACATCAGCGTGCCTTCCACCATCGGACGGATCACGTCGACTTCGAACAGCCCCCGTGCCATCCAGTTTGGCGCGCGGCTGTCTTTTTAGAGCTCACGAACGCTTACGAAATGTCGCGAACGCCAGTGTCAACGCGACGCCAAAGCATACGCCCGATGCCAATAACTGGAGTACATCAACGGCGTGAAATGCCTGGAACCGGGGATTGCGCGTCACATTGCCCAGGCCGATTAGCCCAATGATAAGCACGACCGCAATTTGCCGCATAGGGTTCAAGGTTGCTCCGTGAAAGCGTGACAGCCGCTTTCAGAACGTAGAGTCTATCGTAACCCTAGATGTACTCCGGTGATGCGCAGCCTCCGGGCAACATCGGCGTTGCTCATCCCCTCTTTCGAAACGGGCACGATGCGGGCCCGCTCACGACACTGGCGCGGAATGACAGCGATCGTTTACTGCACCTTCTGGAAATCGTAGAAATCCGCTGGTATTTCGGGGCTGAGCCGGACACCGGAACTTGTACCGCCCGGAAGCGTAGCGGTTACTTTTCCGTTCTGGTCCATCAGCACTACCTCGTTGGTGCCCTTCAAGGTCTGGCCATCCGCACTTAATTGCAGGTTCACGCGGACCTTCATAATGGTGGTGAGAACTCGGTTTTCGTTGAAACTGAAGCTGAACACCGTGCCTAGGAATTTGCGGTCGCCAACACGCACCCAAGTTCCGTGCGCCGAACTCTGGAAGCCGTTCGAGCCCACGGCAACCAATGTGCCATTCGGATGAAAAGTGTCAAAATTAAGAATTGAGGGTTGGGTCGCGGGTAGTCCGGCAGGACGTAGTTCCAATAGCCAAGTGCCCTCCAAACTCTGATTGACCGTTGCTACCGCCTTCTCCGGCGTGCGGATCGTATCAAGAACACTTTGGGCTTGAGCCTGCATGGTGCTTGCGGCAAGTGCAGCGGCAAGAATGAAATTGAATCGTGGCATATTCGAGATGTCCTTTACATCCAGGCCAAGAATAAAGCTCTGCGGTAAAAGAGAGCAATGGCAGGCGTATTCTCTTCATGGGGCGAGCGTGTTCCCCGGATCCAGACTGGCAATGCTATGATTCTGACCTGAATGACTCCTCTCTCGGGGCCGCGAACAGCGCCACTCCGCTTTGGGAGATTCGAGGTCGACCTTGCCTCCGGTCAACTTCGCGAACGGGGCATACGGATTAAACTGCAGGAACAGCCTTTCCAGGCCCTGGTTGCCCTGATCGAGTTCCCAGGCGAGGTGGTGACGCGCGAAGAACTGCAGAAGCGGATTTGGCCCGCGAATACGGTTGTCGACTTTGATCGGGGACTCAACAAGGCTATCGCCCGGTTGCGGGAAGCGCTGGGTGACGACGCTGGAAACCCGCTTTTCATCGAGACGCTCCCACAACACGGATATCGATTTCTGGTACCCGTCGAAACAGCCCCCGCCGAACCACCACCAGCCATCACCTCCATCGCGGTCCTGCCGCTTGAAAATCTTTCTGACGACCCGGCCCAGGAGTACTTTTGCGATGGGATGACCGACGAACTGATCGGTGAAATTGCCCGTGTCACCTTGTTGCGGGTCATCTCGCGAACGTCAATCATGCAGTACAAAGAAGGACCGCGCAAGCCCTTGCCGGTTATTGCGCGGGAGTTATCCGTCGATGCAATCCTTGAGGGAACCGTGGTGCGGGCGGGTGGAAGAGTGAGGATTACCGCACAGCTAATCCGGGCTTGCGATGACCGGCATCTTTGGTCGGAGAAGTACGAGCGTGATCTTACCGATATACTGGCGCTGCAGAGTGAAGTTGCGCGCACCGTTGCAGGGCACCTGCAAATGGAATTGACGCCTGTGCAGCCAACCGGTCTCACGCGAAATCGCACGGTAAATCCTGAGGCATACGATGCCTATTTGAAGGGCAATTTCTTTCTCCATAAGTCGCTACCCGGCGTCCCAAAAAGTATCGAGTATTTTACGGAGGCGATCAGTCTCGATCCTTTGCATGCCGCGGCTCATGCCGGTCTCGCTCAAGCATTGATCTCGGCGGGCATCTTCGGTCTGCGGCCGTCCGCTAACGCGTTCCTTGAAGCGCGGGTGCACGCGCTGAGGGCGCTTGATCTCGATGAAACAAATTCGGGCGCTCACAATGCGCTGGCGGACGTGAAGAAGGGGCATGACTGGGATTTGGCCGGCGCCGTGAAAGAGTATCAGCGCGCTATTCAGTTGAACCCGAGCCAATTACTAACGCGCCTATGGTACGCCGAGTGTCTCACACGCATGGGAAGATACGATGAGGCTCTCGCGGAATCGGGGCGTGCGCTCGCGCTTGACCCCCTATCGCCAATGAGCCACGCCAATCGCGCCATGCTTTTTTGGCGCGCCCGGCGCTATAACGAAGCAATTCAAGCAAGCCGGCAAGCGCTTGAATTCGACCCGGCTATGGTCAATGCTCTCTGGTGGCAGGGCCTAGCTTACGCAGGTAACCGCGACTTTCCGCAATCCATTGCCTGTCTCACGAAAGCTATCGGCATGAGCGATCAACCCCTCTTTCGAGCGCTGCTCGGCTATGTCCATGGGTGCGCCGGACAGAGAGATGAAACTATGAACATCCTGGAGGAGATCAACACGCTGTCCAAAGAAAGATATGTATCACCGGTGAATTTCGCGATCGTCTATGCCGGACTGGGCGAAGCGGATTCGACGTTCCTTTGGCTGGAAGAAGCGTATCGGGTGCGTGAAAACCGAGTTCACGAGCTTTCGTTTATGTATTTCGATAGTGTTCGCTCGGATCCCCGTTACTCGGACCTGGTGAGGCGCGTTGGTTTACCTGCCTAGGTTCAGCCTGACGTTCTCCTGGGCAGAGTCATTTGCCTGAGCTTTCTTTGGCCAGTTTTTCGATCTCTGGTTTCAGCTCGGCCGTGCGTTTCTGGACCATGGTCATCATACTTGTCATCAGGAGCGGCATCTTCGCCAGATACGCTTGGCCGGGAGCGGACTCGTAAAACATCAGAATGCCTGAAATCTCTTCTTCTGTGAAAGTGTCGTCGTAAAGCTTCACATACGAGGGCTTCATCATTTCCCAGCTCATCTTCTCCGAGAGGAAGGACATAAACTTACTTGAGGACTGGCGATGCTCTTGGTCCATAGCGGCGCTTATCTGCGCTACAACCTGTTTCTGGATTTGGTCCGTTTTCATCAATCGAAACAACTCTTCAATCTTGGCGGCCTTCGTGTTGGCGACGGTCTGGCCGTATCCGGAAAAGCATATAAGGGAAAGTAGCAAGACAGTGCGGGTTCGCATGCTCAATAGTGTATCGAGCCCGGTGATTCGTTACGGATGTATCCGAAACACTGACGCCCAAGTTGTGCTTCGCTCAAGGCGGCGGTCGCACCGTATTTGACAACTGCACGGTTTGTAGCGTGTTATTATACGCCAGCCCGATGCCCACTAAACTGCTTTGCCTTTTGAGTCTCGCCGCCATCGCAACCCCGGCAGCAAAGGGTGGCGAATCGTCTCCGACCTTTTATAAGGATGTCCTTCCGATTCTCCAGAATCACTGCCAGGAATGCCATCGGCCGGGTGAACTTGGTCCAATGTCTCTGCGGACCTACCGGCAGACACGTCCGTTTGCCGCGTCCATCAAGGAGCAGGTACTGCTGCGCAAGATGCCGCCATGGGATGCGGACCCGCATGTCGGCAAATTCTCCAACGACCGTTCTCTTTCTCAGCGGGAAATCGACACTCTTGCCGCCTGGGCAACAAGCGGAGCAAAAGAAGGTGTGGCCGCGGACTCGCCCGCGCCACGCATTTTTATCGATGGCTGGAATATCGCGAAACCGGACATCGAAATCAAAATGCCGCATGCCTTCCATGTTCCGGCTTCCGGCGATACCGATTATCAATACATCGTGCTTCCCACCGGCTTCAAAGAGGATCAATGGGTCACAATGGCGGAACTCAGACCCTCCGTACGCGCCGTTGTTCATCATGCTCTGGTATTCGTCCGCGAACCGGGCAACAACTGGCTTCGTGGCGAAGCGGAACCGGGAATTCCGTTCTCGACCAAGGAGGGCGTGAAGCGCGGAGACATAGGGGGCAAAGGCAGTGAGCTTTTCTTGACCTACACACCGGGCGTGCCTCCGGAGGTCTGGCGTTCTGGCCAGGCGAAGATGATTCCGGCAGGATCCGATCTCGTGTTGCAAATACATTACTCGCCGAATGGGGTCGCAGTCGAGGACCAGACATCCCTCGGGCTGGTTCTAGCGAAAGAAATGCCGAAGCAGCGTATCCTTTCAGTCCGCGGCTCCAATGACACTTTTGAGATTCCACCCGGTGCGCCCAATTACGAGGTTGTTTCGCGTTTCACTTTCCGCAATCCCGGCGTGATCAATAGTTTGCTGGCCCACATGCACGTCCGCGGCAAGGATTTTGAAATCCGCGCTCGATGGCCTGATGGGCGCAGCGAAACGCTCTTGCGGATTCCCAAATACAACTTTAGTTGGCAGCTCTCCTATAAACTGGAAACGCCGCTGGCAGTGCCGGCCGGCACGATTCTTGAAAGCGTGGCCCACTTCGACAACTCTCCCAATAATCCCCGGAACCCGGACCCGAAAGCGGCCGTGCGGTTCGGTGAACAAAGCTGGGAGGAAATGGCGATAGAGTTCATCGATGTAAGCATCGACTCGACGATGAGTAAGAAAGCATTCCTTAAAGCACCGGCGACTGAAGCGTTAAAGTAACGCTCGCGGTATCCGAGCCTGGTATGGGATGCTAGGCTTCGTGGGCAGAAACATGGATGCCCGGACTTCAGAACAATCTCTCCGAAGATTGGTTGACGCGATCTTAGCCAACGATGGCGCGCTTTTTTCTAAACTGATGGACGGGTCCTCAGCACTGGCGGCGGCGAGTTTTTCCGAGGGAGCAACACGTCAAGGGCCGAGCGCCAGCCCGTACTTCATCAAAGAAATCGGGCACTACATCTATTGCGGCGATACGGCGTTGCACTTCGCCGCCGCCTCGTATAGTCAAGAAATGTCGGACAAATTGATCAAGGCGGGAGCCAACCTCCGAGCGAAGAACCGGCGTGGCGCTGAACCGCTTCATGCGGCGGCATTCGGAATTCCGGGTTCACCCAGGTGGGATCCGGCGGCGCAAGCGGCGACCATTGTGTGCCTCATCAAAGCCGGCGCCGATCCGAACGCCCAGAATATGGACGGGGCAACTCCCCTGCACCGCGCCGTCCGAACGCGTTGCGCGGGCGCCGTACGGGCTCTTCTTGACTACGGGGCTGATCCGGCGATCCGCAACAAAAACGGTTCGACGGCCATGCAACTCGCCTTGCGCACCACGGGCCGCGGCGGGTCCGGCTCACCCGAGGCGAAGGCTCAACAACAAGAAATTGTGCTGTTACTACAAGGGCCACGAAAATGAGATCACTACAGCAGCCCTTTCAAGAGCCCATTCGTCAAACGTTGTTCCGCACGGGTCATGATGCGTTTGTTGTTAGTGGGGCTATGCCCTGTCGCCCCGAAGGTGGTCAAACTGCCTTGGCTACTCCGTTGGTGTTGTGGCCTTCGTTCGGCGGACACTGGGTGGAGGTTTGGTTCTTGAATGGCTGCGCTCTCGTGTTTCCCCTGTCCCCGGTCCCGAGACTGCCACTCGCTTCTGGGGTGCTCTCAGAAAACGGACTTTGAGCACGCTAAGAAATCGTTTAGTTCCGTTGCCGTCTCACCTGGCTCAGCGACAAATTTGGGAGCATCCAGATGAAGGTCAACAAAGCGATAAAGCAAAGGACCAGCT
>JALYXI010000336.1 GCA_030947245.1 Acidobacteriota bacterium | reverse complement strand
GCGCGCGGAGAAACGGGCTGATTGCCTTTTCCGCTTTGCTCGCATCCGCAATGCCCGCATTGGCGGAAGACGGCCACTTCGAAGCGGGTCTTGCGCTCTACCGGAAAGGAGAATGCGGCCGCGCTCTCGCAGAATTCAGTTTATCGGAAGGAACAGCGGAGAAAAGGCCCGCTCGTCTCTTTTATCAAGGCGTCTGCCTGGCGAGAGGAGGGGACCTGTCTTTCTCCTCCGCCAAACTCCTGGAGTATGTTTCCGCTGAGGGGAGCGACCCGCGGGGATGGGAATGGCTGAGCCGCGTTCAACTGCTGCAGAGACGTTTTTCAGAAGCGCGTACTTCAGCCCAACGAGCGATCGCGCTCAATCCGAACTCTTTTGAAGCACACCGAACCCTTGGCGAAACCGAATTGGAATTGCGGAATAGTGACGCTGCATACCGGGCCTGGACGGAAGCCAACCGGTTGAATCCCAAAGATGCGCGCACAACCTACTACTTGGGCAGGCTGTTCTTCGAAGCGGACTTTACCGGCGAAGCCGCCGCTTGGCTCCGGGACACGTTGCGTCTGGAGCCCACACATTTTGGCGCAATGACCTATTTGGGCCTCTGCGCTGAGCACCTTGGCCAAACAACCACGGCCACAGGCTTGTACCGCGAAGCGATACGGCAGAGCAAGCTTCAGAGAACCCCGTTTTCCTGGGGGTATTTGAGTCTCGCCAAGCTTCTGCGTCAACAAGGAAATGATGGGGAGGCGCTCACCTTGCTGGAAGAGTGCGAGAAACTGTGCCCCGAAGCCCACGCGCTTTCCATTCTGGGTCAGCTGTTAATTGCTCGGCAGCAGACTGATCGCGCTGAATCTGTATTGCGCCGCGCTATTGAAATGGATCCGGGCATCTCCGAAGCGCACTACCGCCTAAGCAGGATCTTGCAAGCTTCCGGGCGCACCGGGGAAGCCCAAGCCGAATTGAGACAATTCGAAGACGCAAAGAAGACGGAAGAGAAAGCCAAAAACGACATTTCGGCGATTCGCAAGTAGTCTTGTAGAAATCCAGTAAAAAGAAACTCCTGTTTTGTTGTTTCCACATATACTTACATGGAAAACACCGCGAGGAGCCTTCAGATGAGTGCGTCAAAATTGCTCGTTACCGTAATATCTTTTGTTATCCTTTGCGCGGGCCTTGCCCTTGCGCAGACGAATGAGGGGTCAATCACCGGCACTGTGACCGATGAATCGGGTGCAGTAATTGCGGGCGCGAAGATCACGGCTGACAACCAGGGGACGGGAGGACGCCAGGAAACTGTGAGCCAGGAGGGTGGCTATCGCTTCACTTCACTCCCGGTCGGGCTCTACAACATCACTGTGGAGCGCGAAGGATTCTCAAAGCTCACGGAAACTGGAGTACGGGTCCAGGTGAGTTCGACAACATCGGTAAATGTCACCTTGCGAATTGGTGGTGCAGCCCAGAACGTCACTGTTCTTGCGCAAGGGGAAACCATCAACACGGATACTTCTGACATCGGCACGGTGGTTAATACCAAGCAGGTAATCGAACTTCCTTTAGCGCTAGGCGGCGTGGGTGCGCTCAGATCTCCCGAAGCATTTACGTTCCTTGCTCCCGGTACCACGGGGCCGGGGACCTCCAACAGCTCAAATGGAGTGTTCATCTCTAAGATCAATGGAGGCCAGAATTTCGGGAACGAAATTCTGCTGGATGGAGCAAGCATCCTTCGGACGGAGAACGGCTCGTCCTTTGATGAAGCCGCGCCGTCTGTAGAAGCGATTCAGGAATTTAAGATCTTCACGTCAACTTTCTCCGCGCAGTACGACCGGACAACCGGAGGCATCGATAGCTTCACAACCAAGGCAGGAACGAACCGCTATCACGGGACAGCTTACGAGATCTTCCGTAACACGGCGCTCGATGCCAACACATGGTTCAACTCGGGCTATCGCGCAAAGTGCGCGCCTGGCGATTCGGCATGCCGTACTACCTACAGCACGCCTCCCGACCGCAAACACGATTACGGACTGAATCTGGGAGGACCGGTGCAAATCCCGAAGATTTATGAAGGCAAGAACAGGACTTTCTTCTTTTTCAATTGGGAGCAGTACAAACAAAATGTCGGCGGCACCAACGTATCCACCGTCCCGACTCCCGCCCAACGCTCGGGGGATTTCTCCCAAGTCTTGACCGCCGTGCAAGTCGGCACGAATCCGTGCGACGGTTCACCTGTTTACCGGGGACAGATATTCGATCCGGCAACTCAAAAAGTAGGACCTACGGGCGTACCCTGCCGGTCGGCATTTCCGGGCAACATCATTCCGCAGAGCCGCATTTCTCAAGTGGCTAAGAACGTCCTTGGTTATCTGCCGTTGCCCACTTCTCCGGGGTCGACCCAAAATTTCGCCTTTTCAGACTCGAACCCGCTCACCAATACTGTCTGGACACTCCGCATCGATCATTCCTTCTCAGAGAAGAGCCGGATCTTCGGCATGTACAGCGGACGCGACAATACCCGGTTTACCGCTGGAACGGGGCGAGCCTACCCGGCGCCTGCGGATTCGAATGGTTGGCGTCAGGACTTCATCACGCACTATACGCGCGCAGGTTGGGATTACACAATCACTCCGACGCTCCTGAATCATTTGAACATCGGATTCAATCGGACCGACAGTAAAAATTACACAGATTCGGCGCTTCAGGGATTAACAGACAACACCGATTGGGATGCGAAGCTTGGGATCCGGGGATCGTCAGGCATCAACTTCCCGAACTTCAGTTTCGGTGAAGGCATCCGCACCATCGGAAGAACGAACAATAGCGATAATATCGACAATGGCTGGCGCTTCAACGAAAGTTTGATGTGGGTGAAGGGCAGACATAGTATGACCTTCGGCGCGGACGCCCGTCCTCAACTCTACGCCCGGCTGGGACAGGGACAGCAATCCGGTGTATTCAACTTCAGCCGCAGTCAAGTGGCCGCAAGTCAAGCCTTAAGTAGCGCGAGCGGCAACGGCTTCGCGAGCTTTCTACTGGGCGCGGTAGATAACGCCAACCTTTATCAGACGTCCCATTTCCCCAGGTGGATAACCGCTTATTACGCAGCGTTCGTCCAGGATGACTTCAAGGTATCGAGCACCCTGACTTTGAATCTGGGGCTCCGCTATAACCTGGATCTGACCCGGCGCGAGTCGTTCAACGATACGTCTACGTTCAGTCCCACCGCACCCAACCCCGCGGCCGGAAACAGGCCCGGAGCGCTGGTCTTCGGTACTACTTGTAAGTGCGATGCGCGCTGGGCGGAGACTTACAAGAAGGCAATTTCGCCGCGCTTCGGTTTCGCCTGGTCTCCCGCCGCCCTTCGCAACAACACCGTGATTCGTGGCGGCTACGGAATCTTCTACGGTCCCGTCCAGTACACCGATTCCGGTTCACAGAGCATTCAGGGATATGCGGCAACTCCAAATTTTTTCAACTCAGACAACTTCACTCCGGCCTTCTCACTGGATACGGGCTTTCCCTCCTTTGCCGCGCCACCCCTTCTCGATCCCTCTTATGTGAATGGACAGAACCCTTACTACATCGCACCGAACTTCGGGCGGCCTTCCATGACGCAGAGTTGGAGCTTGCAAGTTCAACAGAAACTCGCGTCGAACCTGGTTGCCACGGTGGGTTATGTCGCTCAGAGGTCCACGCACCTCCGCTCAGCGCTGCTGAACATTAACAACATCGATCCGTCAAGGTTCGCGCTGGGGGACACGCTGAACGCCGCGGTGACCTCAAACGCTGCCCAGCAGGCGGGCGTTGCTTTACCATATGACACGTTCCGTGGCAATGTAAGCCAGGCGTTGCGGCCATTTCCGCAATACGGCAGGATCAACACGACGATTCTTGAGAACGTAGGCCAGACCAGTTATCATTCGCTGCAGGCCACCCTCGAACAGCGCTTCCATTCCGGCTTCAGCTTACAGGCGTCATTTACGTGGGAGAAGACGCTAACGGATGCCGACAGTCTGATTCCGCAAACCAACGCGGGAGTGAGCCAGAATCAGAACCCCTATAACCTGAATTTGGACAAGGCGCTCAGCATACAGGATGTGCCGTTTACATTCACTGCCGCGTGGATCTATGAACTGCCGTTCGGCACAAGCAAGAGATTTCTAAATCGAGACGGGATTGTTTCGGCGGCGCTGGGTGGATGGCAGGTAGGCGGCGTTCAGCGCTATCAATCCGGCGAGCCGGTTTCCTTCGGATGCGCGACCGGCATTCCCGGTTGGGACAATTGCATCCGCTTCAACCGGGTTCCAGGTCAGCAGATCTATTCATCCACTGTTGTGGGCGGAACGTTCGACCCGTTTGTGAACCGCTACTACAACCCGGCAGCTTTCGTGGATCCGAATGCCAGCCGCAACGGCGGCGCGTACCGGTTCGGGGACTATCCGCGGGTGAATGGAGATGCTCGCATGAAGCCCTACTTCAATGAGGATTTCAGCGCGATCAAGAATCTGCACGTCTTTGAATCGGCTAGTCTGCAGTTCAAAGCGGAGTTTCTAAATGCGTTCAACAGGCATGTTTTTGCGACTCCGGACGTATCGCCGTTCTCTCCGAATTTTGGATTAGTTACGGGCACGATCGATAGTCCCAGAAGCGTGCAGTTTACGTTGAGGCTTAATTTTTAGTTGTATATTGGCTAGGAGGTCCCCTCCATGTCCCGCGAAGCACATCTGTGGGCCCTGTTTGCCTTTGCGGGACTCGCATCAGGCCAAAACACGAATGGCCCGGAATATCGCGATCGCGTAGCGCCGATCCTTGCGAATCACTGCATCGGTTGCCACGGCGAAAAGCAAAAAACGGCTGATCTAAACCTGGAGCACCCTGGAAACGCGACGGCCGTTTGGGAAAAGGTTCTCGATAAGCTCAAGACCGGCCGTATGCCACCGCCGGGGTCTCCCGCGCTCTCAAAGAAAGATGCCGGGGTAATCACAACTTGGATCGAGTCCTCCGCCGGGCTTCACTCCTCCACCGCTGGCCGTGTCACAACGCGCCGTTTGAACCGCGTAGAGTACAACAACACGGTTCACGATCTTCTCGGCGTAGCGTTGCATCCCGCGGACGAGTTTCCCCTTGACGACGCGGGCTATGGGTTCGATAACATCGGCGATGTCCTTTCTGTTTCCCCACTGCTAATGGAGAAATATGTCTCCGCCGCGCGGAAGCTTTCCCGGGCGGCCGTTTATGGCGAGCCGGTTCCCCTGAAGCCGACCAAACTCACTCGTTTTCTGAGTAAGAAGGCGCAAGATGACCCCACCCCGAATGCGTTGCCCTATTCGCTCCGAGGCGCTATTTACGGCAAATTCGATTTTCCGGCTACGGCGGAGTATGAGCTCCGCATGCGAGTGGGCAACTATCGTCCGAGAAAGAATGGCAGCGCACGCCAGAAAGAGTTGGCCTCCAAGCCTGAACTCACTGAAGCCGAAAAGCGCGAATTGAAGGAAGAGAACCGGAAGTCCGATCCGCCGGTCACTATGGTCCTGACGGTGGATGGAGCGCCGGTACTGACCGAGGTGGTCGAAGGAAACATTGATTTCCAGTACGCGCACGGGGAGTCGGTGGCGCGTGTAAAAGTGATAGCCGGAGAACACTCGTTCCGCGCTTCTTTTCCGGAGTTTGCCGGAATGGAGAATCCGCGAGATAACGTAAACCGGGACGGCCGGCGAAAGCTGTTTATCGATTACGTTGATATCGTTGGCCCGTTCCATCCTGTTGTGCCGGCGAATCAGAAACGCCAGCAGGTCTTCATCTGCGGACAAAAAACACCGCAGTGTGCACAGCGGATTGTGGAGGATCTTGTGACCCGTGCGTACCGTAGACCGGCCACCGCTCACGAAACAGCTCAGCTGGTGAACCTGACCGACATTGTTTACAAGGACGGGGAGACTTTCGAAGAGGGCATCCGGGTCGCTGTTCAAGCGATTTTAGCGTCTCCAAGTTTTCTGTTCCGCATCGAAGGCGAGCCGGCCGGCGTTTCCACTTACACGCTAGACGAACACGATCTCGCATCGCGTCTCTCGTATTTTCTTTGGAGCAGCATGCCGGACGAAGAGTTGGCGCGCGTTGCCAAC
>JALYXI010000332.1 GCA_030947245.1 Acidobacteriota bacterium | reverse complement strand
GCGAACGTTTCCTTCACCTTGACCACTCTGCTGTTCTCAAAGGTGACGAACAGGATGCGGCCAGGCGGGCGGCCGAAGATCCAGTCTTCCAGTTCCGCTCCGTCTTTGGTCTCGCGCACTTTATGTTCGGGGCGGCCCAAAGCCAGGACCACTTGATCCTTATCCATGCCGCTTTCGGCGCGCTTCTCTTTGATCGCTTTTTGGATTTCCGGGGTGAGACTGGCCGAGTAGAGATCCGTCGCGGAACGCTTCTCGAAATCGAGCAAAGGAGACAGGATCTTCTTCACCTCCTGAGCTTTCATGGCTGTGAGCGGGTGGTGGAATTCTATGGCGAGGTTAGTGCCCGCGGCGGCATTCGAATCGCCTCGGGAGATAGGGCTGGTATTCGGGTTTCCGCCTCCGCCAATGCCTACCTGGACGTGATCGAGGAAATGGCCGTTCTTCCTGAGACCACCATTGATCTCAAGCAGGATGGACTCCTTCTCGATGGTGACGCGCGTGATCTGAATCAGGTCGCCGACGCGGGCGGCGGGTCCCTGGGCTTGGCCGATCTCGGCCCACTGCTGCTTGTTGAAGCTTCCATCCGCCTGGACGACAAGGGGCTTTTTCGAGCGCGGCAGAAAGTCTTTTACGGTGGCGTACTCGGCGGAGAGTCCGCGGATGAGTTCGACCCGGTCTTCGGGAGTAAGCTGTTCTCCGGCAGCGGCGGGAAGGGCTGCGATGAGGAAGAGAGCGCTCCATCGGCCAATGGCGCGTCCTGCCGCCCGACCGGTATCTTGAGAATGTAAATCAGCAGAAGGAAGAGTACCGCGGAGGTAAACAGGCTCGCTTCCGGACCGTAATCGCCGCCGCTCCAAAGTGTTCCAACGTTCCATACGAGTGTGATGCCTGTTGGTTTCATTGTAAGCCCGCTCAGATCCGCGCCCAGAAGGGGCAGCGCCAGATTCCAGCCGAAGTGAAGACCGGTGGGCAACCAGAGATCGCGGCTCCGGAGGAAGGCGAGCCCGAACAGGACCCCGAACGCGGCGGTGTTGACTAAGCTGATGTTGGTGTGGTGTGGATTATCGTTGTGAAGAAAGCCGAACAGGAGACCCACGGGCAGGATGGTGGCCCAGGCTCCCAAAGTTCGGAACAGGACCTGGAAAGCGAAGCCATGGAACAGTAACTCTTCGCCCGCCGCACCGGACAGGATAAGGATGGGGAAGAAGAGAGCGGAGCGCCAGGTTGCACCGGCGCTCTGGCTCGGCTCAAAGCGGGCGAGGTGGAAGGCGAGCGGGACGCCAATGACCAGCAGCGCGGCGCCCGCGCCGCCCAGAAAGCCCCACGCTGCGTTCCCGACGGAGATGCCATTCCAGTGCAGCCCCACGTCGGGCAGGGCTCGATCCATGAAGATCCGCATGGTGAGGGCGGTGGCGAACGCGGTGGCCAACAACTGGCCGACGGTAAGGCCCATGAAGTAGCCTCCCGCCCACGTGATGAGCGGAAGAATCAAAAAGATGAGGATCAGGTATAGCAGGACGAAGACGCCGGCCTGGGTGGCGGCTTTGCCGTGAGTGCGTGTGTCAGCCAAGTTTGACGCCGCGTGGCGAGAGGGTGGCGGAGAGCACGGTGGCTCCTTCTTTGGCGATGGCCGCGGCGACGCTCGCTTTCGCGCCGCAATCGACCAGGAAGAAAACGCAGCCGCCTCCGCCCGCGCCACAGACCTTGGCGCCCTCGGCGCCGGCACGCCGCGTGACCTGGATGAGGCGGTCGATCAGGGGCGTCGAGATGCCTGGCGCGTTCTTACGGCGGAGGCTCCATTCCTCACGGAGAAGGCGGCCGGCATCATCCCAGTTGGCGGATTCGAGCGCCGTGCGCATGCCGTTTGCGATAGCGGAGATGCGCGTGAAGTTGCGGTGCACGGCGCGGTCCCGATCGATGTGGGCCTTCATGACCTCCCAGTTGTTGATGCCGGAATTGCGAGGCACTCCGGTATAGGCCAGCAAGAAACGGCTGTTGAGCTCTTCGGGCGGCAGCGGGATCTCCCGGCGGGTAATGCCCGCGGGCGAGAGTTCCAGGGCGGAGACGCCGCCGTACATGGCAGGGTAGTAGTCCTGAGAGCCGGTAGGAACGCGAATGATCTGGGCTTCGATGTTCTGGGCGATCTCTCGCAGCTTCTCAAGACTATGGCCAGCTTTGGTGAGCCGGTTGAGCGCACTGGCGACGGCGATGATGAGAGCGGAGGAGCCGGAGATGCCGGCGCCGGCGGGGGCTTCGGAATCGGTGGACAGTTCGATGCCGGTTTGAGGGGCGAAGTGGCGGACCACCCAGGCGAGCAAGGGGAGGCGGTAACGCTTCGCGCTGACCAGAGCTTCGAGAGAGGGAAAGCGCTCTTCGCGGTTGAGATCGCGGGAGCGGAGGATGATCTGCGAGTCCTCCCGGGTTTCGAGTGTGCAGCTTGTATAGCGATCGATCGCAAAGTTGACAGTGACGGCGTTGTGGTGGAACAGGTAAAGGGGCCAGATGTCGAGCGTTCCGCCAGCCATATCGACGCGGCAGGGCGCTTTTGCGGTGATGCGCATGAATAGGTGAACATAGCACACGGGCTATGGCGATTC
>JALYXI010000304.1 GCA_030947245.1 Acidobacteriota bacterium | reverse complement strand
AAAGTTCGTGCCATATCCGGGAACTTAAAAAACAGGGAGGCTCCGATGAAGATGGATCGACGAACGGCGTTAGGCGTGATGGGATGCGGTCTCCAAATGGGACGCCTCAGCGCGCAAAGTGGGCCGCCAGAGATCGCGAAAGGTCCGTATCAGGGCACCGCGGTTTCGCTGAAGTCCTACAAGGTCCCCGAGTGGTTCCGCGATGCCAAGTTCGGCATCTGGGCTCATTGGGGACCCCAATCCGCACCTGAAGATGGGGATTGGTACGCGCGGAACATGTACATGGAAGGGAGCCCTCAGTACAAGTTTCATGTGGAGCACTATGGCCATCCTTCGAAATTCGGCTTCAAAGATGTGATTCCGACGTTTAAGGCCGAACGCTGGGACCCCGAACATCTGATGGATCTGTACCGGAAGGCGGGCGCGAAGTACTTCGTAAGCATGGGCGTGCATCACGACAACTTCGACATGTGGCAGTCAAAGTTCCAGCCGCGCTGGAATGCAGCGGCTTCCGGTCCGAAGAAGGACATCGTCGGGCTGTGGAAGCAAGCCGCGCGAAAACGCGGTCTGCGATTCGGGGTGAGCGAGCATCTCTCGAACAGCTTCGATTGGTTTGCGCCCGCGCATCTAAGCGACAAAACGGGGCCGCTCGCCGGGGCGCCGTATGACGGCAGCGATCCCCAGTTCGCTGACCTGTATCACAGTTATCGAGAGATGCCCCCCGGGTTCGCGCAGACCGCGGCGGCTATGGGCCGAGTGGCGCCGGATGACTGGAAGCGGCAATACTTCTCGCGCATCAAGGACCTGATCGACCAGCATCAGCCCGACCTGCTTTATACGGATGGCGGAATTCCGTTTGGAACCTATGGCTACAGCCTGGTTGCGCATCTTTATAACAGCAACAAGGACGCAGTCTACACCAGCAAGAGCAAGAGCGATTGCGCCGAAGGTACCTGTGCGCTGGATCTGGAACGCGGGATTGTGGATAAGATCTGGCCCGAACCCTGGCAGACGGACACGTGCATCGGGGCTTGGCATTACAAAAAAGGGATCACTTACAAAACACCGAAGACGGTGATCGATATGCTTGCGGACATCGTAAGCCGGAATGGCAATCTGCTCCTGAACTTCCCGCTTCCCGGCAGCGGGGAACTGGACCCTGAAGAATCGCGGATTCTTTCCGCGATCACGGACTGGATGGCGGTCAACAGCGAAGGAATTTATGGTACCCGGCCCTGGAAGATTTACGGAACGGGCCCGAGCACCAGTCCGAAGCTGGACACCGCAAACCAACCACGTTTTAATGAAAACGGACGCAAGCCGCTGACTGCGGAAGATGTCCGTTTTACCAAGAAGGGCAATTCGCTTTATGCGTTTGTGATGGGCTGGCCGGAGAAGCAGGTCACGATCTCCGCGCTGGGTTCGAAGACTGAACCGGAGGCAGCAAAAATCAGAAATGTCGAGTTGCTGGGGCACAAGGGAGCGCTGAAGTGGACGCAGGGCGACGACGCTCTCCTGATTGCTCTTCCCGAAAGCAAGCCCTCGGCTTATGCGGTGTGTTTCAGGATCGCGCTGGCGTAAGCAGAATCCGTTAAACAATGTTGGTCGGGGCGGCGGGATTCGAACTCGCGACCCTCTGCTCCCAAAGCAGATGCGCTACCAGGCTGCGCTACGCCCCGACGTTTTTCACTACCTCCCAATTCTAGAACAACTCCTCCAACCAGAGATTCCGAGGCAATTCAACCGTGATGCTCGTTCACCTTCCCATACCATTCCCGCCAGTTGTAGAACGTTGCGGGTGAAGCGGAGCGCGTGCCGCGGGTTCGGCGGGAATTACCGGCAACAGCACGTAAGAGGCGCGCTTGCGGTCATGGTACACCACCTGATTGGCGGTCCTCAACCCGGTCTCATCGGCAATCGGACGGCCGGTGTTCGGATTGCGGTCAAACCGGGGGAAATTGCTGCTGGAAATTTCTACCCGGATTCTGTGACCCTTGCGGAAAACGTTACTGGTGACGCCTACATCGATGCGGAACTTCGCGATTTCTCCGGCAGCGAGAAGTTCCTGCTTGCTGGGAGAATTCCGGTACCGGGCCCGCTGAAGACCGTCGGTCAGGTTCCGGGCCATGCCATCGGGGAAGACGTCCACCAGCTTCGCGGAGAAATCCGTATCCGGCGCCGAACTGGAAGCGAACAGGATGACTTCGATGCTGCCCGTCACCTCAAGATCCTGCCCAAGCGGTTCAGTGGAATAGACCAGAACATCGTTGCGCTTTTCCACGATCCGCTGGTCCATAGGCCCCCAGGGGAAGACGGCCGGAGTGCAGCAGACTGAGCCGCCGTGGGTGGGCACGGGATGTCGCGGGTCATAGACGAATTCGTCCGTGGACGGGCCTCTACGGAAGCGGGGCGGCTGCCGCTGCGACAATCCGCCGTCGCCTTCCAGAGAATTCGCCTTTCCCCGGCTCTCCAGGTAGTAGCGGGTAAATTGCGTGCGGGCGAGCGGCCACTCATTTTCGCCCCTCCACTGATTGATGCCCATGACAAAAATCTGAATGGGGGGGTCCAATAGCCGCGCGGGCTCCTTCCCTTTCAGCCAATGGTCGAACCAGTCAAATTGCACGCGGCGCAGGGGGACGCGCGCCGTGGAGCCGAAATCCACACCCGGGAATTTCGCCATCAGATCATGCGGCCAGGGGCCGATCATGATGCGGTTCAGATTGCTGACCTTATGAAGGATGGTGTAAGCCTCCAGGTCGCTTTCGACGTAGTTGTCGTACCAGCCGCCGACGGAGTACACGGGCGTATGCATGGTCTTAAGCTGTTTCGCGACGCTGAGGGATTGCCAGAACGAGTCATAATCCGGATGGTTCAACGCACTCTGGAACATCGCCGAGCGCTGGCCGGTGGCGGCAACATCGGCGTGGCGAAGGGGAAGGGTCCAGATGTATTTGTTGAAGTCCGGAGAGGGGAGATCATAATCGCGGAGGTTTTCTTCCATCCAGAGCAGGCGGTGTCCCAGTTTCAGGGCGCCGCCACTGGAATAGAACCGGTCGCGGTAATCGTCGTCGCCCGAAACCCAAGGGAATAACGCTTTCAGGTGCGGATTATTGAGAAGAGCCACTTTCCACTGGACGATTCCGAGATAGCTGCCGCCCTGCATGCCGATTTTGCCATCCGACCAGGGCTGCTTCGCGATCCAGTTCAGCGTGTCTTCCCCATCGGACGGTTCCTGCGCGAAAGGGGAGAAGTTGCCTTTGGATTCGTAGCGTCCCCGGACGTCCTGAACCACTACCGCATAGCCATGTTCCACGAAAGCCCGCTGGTTCGAATTGGGAGCGAGGCCTTTTCCGTAAGGCGTGCGAATCAGAATGGTGGGAACGGCGGCGGTTCCATCCGGGCGGAAGATATTCGCGGCCAAAAGGACTCCGTCGCGCATGGGCACCGGCACATGAATCTGAGTGACCATTGCCGGGCACTTCAAACAGGCGAGAGTGAGAAGGAGCGCAACGCGGCAGTGTGACACAGCAGATCCCAATATCGTTTTCCAGCCGAGGCTAACGAATGATAGCGCTCAATATGGAGCGCCGCTTCCCGCCCGGCACGGCGGGCGAGGTCAGGATATTCGCTTACCAGAAACATGGTATCGAACAGCGAGGCCTTCTCGGCGGCGCCCGGAAAAATGCGGAACGAAGCCAATTCGGGGATTCGGGCGGTTTCTTCCGCTTCGGTAAGCAGCACGGGTTTGCCAAGACCCATCAGGCGGACGGCGATGCCGGAAGATTCGCCGGCCGCGGGATAGCGCAGGTTGATGCAGCAATCCGCCGCGGCGGCGGCGATGGCAAACTCCTTTTCGGGCAGGTGGGACAGACACGTAACGCCGGGCTGGCCGAGCAGCGCGGCGGCGTTTCGGGCCAAATCCCGCGAAACGAACTCCCCGGCCACCAGGAGGCGCGTCCCGGGCCGGAGCCGGTGAAGCCGTTCGAACGCCTGCAGTACCGGCATGAGCCGCTTGGATTCCCGCAGATAGCCTAAAAATATAAAAACGAAGCCAATGGGGCCGGGACCATGCAAGGAGGCGCGGAACCGGGCTACTTCCGCGGGATCCGCCGGGGGCGCGGGCGTATAGAAATGCGGGATTTCCACGACGGGCGTGGTGGGCGAGTGATCCCGGACCATTCGCGCAGCTGCGGGATTGTGGACCACGACGGCAAGCGACCGGGCGGCAATCCGTTTCAGCATCGGCCGCCCGAAGTAGCGCGGGTCCTGGGCGGAGAGGGAGCGTTCGCGCCAGAGTTCACCCGCTTCGTCACGCGCCCATTCGCCATAGTTGTAAACAAATTCCGCGATGTAGTCATTTTTGCGGAACGAACCCAAAAAGAAGTGGTGCAGCACGGCGTCATGAAGGACCACAACGCCGGGATGCTGGATCGCGCGATCATATATTGACCTGTGAAGCTGATTGTTTCCAATATGATAAAGCGCGACATCGCAGGTGTCCGGTGAGATCTCGATATTCCCGTGGCGCTGCAACTCGGTGAGCAGAGAGGCGGCATAATCCGCCACGCCGGTGGGGGCCGGGGGGAGCGGGGAGAAGTAGCCGACCGTCATGCGAGCTTGCGGCTGCCGAAGAGCGCGGTTCCGATACGGACGCAGGTGGAGCCCTCTTCGATAGCGACTTCCAGATCGTGCGACATGCCCATGGAGAGTTGGGGCAGGCTGAACTGAGCAGCCAATTCACGAAGGCGGCGGAAAGCGGGCCGCGCGCGTTCCGCATCGTCCGACCATTCGGGGACGGTCATCAGGCCCGTGAGGCGAAGATTCGGGAGCGCCTGGATGGATTCTATCAGCGCGGGCAGGCCCGCGGGACTGGCGCCGTGTTTGGATTCTTCGGCGGAGAGCTTGACTTCGACCATGATGTCTAGGCGACGGCCACACTCGTTCAGGCGGCGGGCCAGTTTGACGGAATCCACGGTTTGGATGGCTTGGAAAAGTTCGCAGGCCTTATTTGCTTTATTCGATTGGAGATGGCCGATCAGGTGAAAGCGGGCATCCGTGAGATTGGCGAGGTCCGGAGCTTTGCCTTCGAACTCCTGGACGTAGTTTTCGCCGAAATCACGGAGCCCGAGACTGTAGGCGGAATGGATCACGGAAGACGGGAAAACTTTTGTGACCGCGAGGAGAAGCACGTCTTCAGGACGCCGATTTGCGCGGCTACAGGCGGCTTCGATGCGGGCGCGAACGGCGCGGAGACGCTCCGCCGTGATTTCGGCGTTCATGTAGGGGAAAGCTTTTTCCGGTCCAGGATGCTGAGCAAACTGTAAATGACGGCAGCATTCAAGCCGCCGCACAGGCCCGGAAAAATGAGAAAGCCTCCAATCCGTCCGTTCAGAAAATGAACGAAAGGATGCGAGGCAGCCAACGGCATTTGAAAATACATGACGACGTAGGTCCAGGGAAGGGTAGCAAGGAGGGAGAAATAGAAGTCGCGAAAATACGTCACGGCAACTATCACCCAATAGACGCCAGCTATAGTGACTTTGAACGGCACTACTGTTGTGTTACTTCCCAGGCACCCTCATCGACGGGAGAAGATCCGTCGGGGTTTGCGGACTGGTATTTGCCTTTTATGGTTTTTCCGGTGAGAGTGCCCGTCATGCGGGAGCGGAGCACGGAACCGTTGAGATCGTATTCGAAGATCACGTCCACCTGGTTCCCGATAATTTTCAGAGAGACGGGTTTAGTCTTGACGTCCTGGCCCTGGTAACTGAAAGAGGCTTGGGTTAGATCTGTTCCCGAGAAAGTGAGCATTAGCTTACCCCCGCTACCGGACGCGTCCGAAGTCCAGGTTCCGGTGTAATTACCCGCGGTACCGGCTAAGACGAGGAGGGCGAGAGGGAGAAAGCAAACGGCAAGTCTCTTGAGCATGTGGCCTCGCTTTCAGTTTAGATCACGGAGCTTTTTTGCGGGCACGCGGTGAAGCGAGCGGAGCGTGCGGCTTCGTATTCATTCAGGTTGGCAGCTTTGAAGATCGTCGATCGGGATCGCTCGCCGCCAGCATCACAAGAGCCCGGCTTATCGTACTTTCCGCTCCTTCGATATGCGCTTCACTTGAAGGCCAGTTGCGCTGGAACAGTGACGCTCCGGCGAATGGAACCGTGCGGCCGTCCTGCTGGCGACTTGCGTCGGGTGTTCAATGGTTCATTATAGATAGTTAGGTGCACCACAGCGGTGCAGGCAAGCGATAGCCCTAAGG
>JALYXI010000290.1 GCA_030947245.1 Acidobacteriota bacterium | reverse complement strand
GCACTCTCGTGCGCCGCACCGGCCCGTATCACCGGACGGCGCTCGCCGTTGCGGTGCGGGAAGTGTTCTCGGTCGAAACCACCACGGATGGAATCCCGGTTCATGGCATGTTGGATCCGGACATTCTTCGCGCCATGCTCCGACGCGCCGGCGTTTCGGACCATGCGATCACCGGAGCCATGCCGGAATTGCAACGCTTTGCCGAGCAATACTACCTGGAAGAGTGCCCGGATCTTCAATATGCCGCATGCCCCGGCGTTCACCGTTTGCTGGAACGCCTCCAACGCAAGCGCATTCCACTCGCGCTGGTTACCGGCAACTTTACGCGGATTGGCTGGCACAAGCTCACGCGCGCAGGTTTGGCGCACTACTTCTCATTCGGCGCCTTTGCTGAACTTGCTCAGACGCGCGCCGGTTTAGCGGCCCTGGCGATTGTACGCGTGGATGCAGGGCGCGTATATCTGGTTGGGGATGCTCCAAGCGATATTGAGGCCGCACGCGCAAATGGCATCATCTCCGTTTCCGTTCACACAGGAGTTTCCACCCGCGACGACTTGGCGGCGCTGAAGCCGGATTACCTGATCCCTTCGCTGCGTTTCTTCACGCTCGCTACTCGTATCGAAGCACTTCAGCCGGGCTGATCCGGGTGGCATTGCGCGCGGGATAGATCGTCGCCAAAAAGCTTACGCCCAGGGCCACTGCCGCGATCCACAGCCCATCGAAAGCTTTCGGCTCAAACGGCACAAAGCTCAGCGCATACACCTGCTCATCCAATGGGATCCATTGGTAGTGGTTTGCAAAGTAGCAAAGCGAGTAACCGAGCGCCAGACCGATCGCCGTCCCCGCCAGACCGATGATCATTCCCTGCGTGATGAAGATCCGCCGGATTTGCGCTTTCCTGGCGCCCATCGACATCAACACGGCGATGTCCCGGCGCTTCTCCATCACCATCATCACCAGAACGATCAGAATGTTCAGAGCGGCAATCAACTCGATCATCCCGATCGTAATCACCGTTACGACTTTTTCAAGGTTTAGCGCCTTCAATAGCTGCCGGTTCTGCTCCTGCCAGTTCGTCGCGGCGAACTTCGGCCCGGCGATAGCTTCCGCCTGTTTTCCGATCTCAGGCGCGAGATAAATATCGTCCACCCGCAGTTCAATCGAATTCACCACGTCCGGAAGCGAAAGAATCCGCTGTGCCGCCGCCATCGGCACGTAAGACCATTTGTCATCCAGATCGTAGAAACCTGTTTCGAAAATCCCCACTACACGAAAGCTTTCCGAAGAGGGACGTGGTCCGAAGGGTGTCAGGCGCCCTTGAGGGCTGATGACATTCACTTGGCTCCCCAGCATCATGCCCGTGTCCTGCGCCAGTCTGGAACCCAGCACAATGGCGTTTCCCGTGAAGTGATCGAGCGAACCTGCTTTCAGGCGCCGCAGGGTGTCGCTCACCTTCAGTTCGCCTTCAGGGGCAATTCCTTTCAGCACCGCGCCCTGAGCGGAAACCGGACCGCTGAGGTAAACCTGCCCATAGAGGACCGGCGCCACAGCCGTGACATGCGGAATCAGCCGCAGTTTGGGGATCAGTTCGCGCCAGTTGCTAATGCCTGGTCCCGGCTCTTTCTCCAGGATGTTGACATGCGCGGTGGCGCCCAGGAGATTTCGCTGGAGCGTACTTCGGAAGCCGTTGGTGATCGCCAGGGAAATGACCAAAGCCATGACGCCCGCCGCCACGCCGATCACTGAAATCGCAGTAATCACGGAAATGACGGCTTCCTTTCGCCGCGCTCGCAGATACCGCGCCGCTATGAAGTGCTCGAAGGTCACTCTTCGCGGTCGAGCGCGCGCAGCTTGTCCGCAACCCCGATTTCCGGTTCAGGCCGTAGCAGCGGGAACAGGATCACGTCGCGAATCGAAGCGGAATTGGTCATCAGCATTACGAGGCGGTCCACCCCGATTCCTTCTCCAGCGGTCGGAGGCATGCCGTAGCTGAGGGCGCGCAGGAAATCTTCATCCATCGGCTGGGCTTCTTCGTCTCCCTTGGCGCGGAGAGCGAGTTGCAGATCGAAACGCCTCCTCTGCTCCTGCGGGTCGTTCAACTCGGTATACGCATTGCCGATCTCCATGCCCGCCGCGTACACTTCGAAACGCTCCACAAAATCCGGGTCTTCAGGCTTGTTCTTGGAAAGCGGCGATATCTCCACCGGAAAATCGTAAATGATAGTGGGCTGGATCAGCCGCTTTTCCACATCGGATTCAAAGCGCTCCATCAAAGCGCGGCCCTTCAGCGCGTGGTCTCCCACGGCTTCCCGCATGGTCATGCGCCGCATGGCGCCGAAGTCGATATCGTCGTCTCCGAAGCGCACCACCGCGCTGCCTGTCGCATCGAGCGCCACTTGCTTCAACATCTCCGCCGTCAGATCCATCAGGCCCCGGTAGTCCGTGTACGCCTGGTAAAATTCCAGCATCGTAAACTCCGGATTGTGGCGCGTCGAAATCCCTTCGTTTCGAAAGTTCCGGTTAATCTCATATACGCGGTCCAGGCCGCCCACCACCAAGCGCTTCAGGTACAGTTCCGGGGCGATTCGAAGATATAAATCGATATCCAGCGTGTTGTGGTGGGTGACGAACGGCCGCGCCGCCGCCCCGCCGTACAACGGCTGCATCATCGGGGTTTCCACTTCTATGAATCCGCGTTCATCCAGCTGGCGCCGGAGCGACGACACGATTTTCGCTCGGGTTACAAATACGGCGCGGGATTCGGGCGTTGCAATCAAATCCAGGTAGCGCTGCCGGTAGCGCGTTTCAATATCTTCCAGACCGTGCCACTTTTCGGGCAAGTTCAGGAGAATTTTCGAAAGGAACTCAAGCCGATCCACATGCAGGCTCAATTCCCCTGTGCGGGTGCGAAACAAATATCCTTCCGCCCCGACGATATCGCCTAAGTCCAAATCCTGGAATATCCGGTAATCGGCTTCGGGAAGAGCATCTTTTTTGATATACAACTGAAGCCGTTGGCCGCCCTGTGCCAAGTGCGCAAAACCGGCCTTACCCATTCGCCGGACGGTCATGACCCGCCCCGCTATTTTGATCTTCGCCTCCGGTGACAACTCCCCGGCTTCCTTTTCAGAATACTCGCTGAGAATCTCTGGAACCGTGTGCGTCCAATCGAAACGCCGGCCATACGGACGCGCACCCGCCGCCTCCATCGCACGCGCACGCTTAAGCCGTGTTTCGAACAATTCATCTTCCAGCGACAATCCACTCTCCCTGAAGGCAAGTACGTTATCATGGCTCAGCGAAATTCATCCGCTTGCCCCGATCCCTGTCCATTATTATCCCCGCATACAACGAAGAAGCCAGACTGCCTTCCACCTTGCTCGCAATCACCGAGTTCCTTGCCGGATCGGAATGGAAGACGGCAGAAATTCTGGTGATCGACGACGGATCGAGCGACCGCACCGCGCAAGTGGCCCATCAGTATGCAGCGGACGAATGCTCTGTGCGCGTGCTGCGCAATCCCGGCAATTGCGGGAAAGGCTACTC
>JALYXI010000246.1 GCA_030947245.1 Acidobacteriota bacterium | reverse complement strand
CCGAAGTCACCTTGACGCTCTCCTACGCGAATACTCCAACATCGGATGTGCCGACCACGCGCGACGAACAGGTGCTCGAGGCCATTGACCGCACGCTGAAGAGCATCCAGCAGCACGTGGAAGTTTTCAAGTGAATCTAACGAAGCGGTTCGCCGTGAACGGCGGGAAGAATTTCCAGCTTGCGAAGTACGATCCCGATGATTCAGGGCACATCAAAGACAAGAGCATCGCCGCTGAAGAGACCCTTAAACTGGTGAGCCGCCTGGATCACCTGCAGGACGTGCTCTACGCGGAGCACAAGCGAGCTGTCCTGATTGTGCTGCAGGGCATGGACGCATCGGGTAAAGATGGAACCATTCGGCATGTGATGTCCGGCGTGAATCCGCAGGGTTGCAGCGTCACATCGTTCAAGCAGCCGACGTCGCATGAGCTTGACCATGACTTTCTGTGGCGCATTCATCAAGTCACCCCCGCGTTCGGCATGATCGGCATCTTCAATCGTTCCCATTATGAGGACGTGTTGGTGGTGCGTGTTCACCAGCTTGTTGAGAAAAGCGTTTGGGAAAAGCGTTACGAGCAGATCAACAACTTTGAGAAGATGCTTGCGGAGAACGGCACAGTCATTCTCAAGTTCTTCCTCAATCTCGGCAAGGATGAGCAGAAGAAGCGGTTCGATGCGCGGCATGACGATCCGGACAAGAACTGGAAATCTTCCCCGGCCGATGAAGCGGAGCGCAAATACTGGGACGATTATCAGGCTGCGTATCAGGACGTCCTCGCAAACTGCAGCAAACCGCATGCGCCGTGGTACGTGATCCCGGCAAACCGCAAATGGTTTCGGAATCTGGCGATTTCTCAGATTCTCGTTCACACTTTGGAAGGCATGGATCTGAAGTACCCCACCGTGGCAAGCACGGTTCCCAAAGCGGCCGGTAAGAAGTAACTGTGTACCGCCGCAATGGCGGCGAAGAACAGCAGGATGGAAGTGCCTAGCCATACCATTTGTGAGTTACGGCGGGCTTCGCCGCGCGTGACAGCAAACAGTCCGGCGCTGACCATAAACCATCCGGCGAAGTTAGTCAGCGGGACTCCGTAAACAGGTCCCGCTGACTGCCAATGCCAGAAGCCGAGGACATTCGCGGCAAGGGGATCGATTACCAGATCGAGCGCCGCCATCGCAGCAGCGCTCGCAATGATTCCGAGCCTCATTTGGCGTACATAGGCAAACAGGATCATCCATGCGCCCGCGACAACAGGCGGCACTCCAAAGATCAACGGCGCGAGCACGCCGGAATAGCGGTAGCTTCCGAACGGGTAGGCCCAATGAACACCGGCCGCCTCCGCGGCGAAGCCGATCGCAAACGCAAGCGCCATAGGCCGCCACTCCGGCCACTCACTTACCACGGCAATGGCGGCCGCAAGCGCGAGAAACACGGGCGCAGCCCACGCCATGTTGGAGGGAGTGCCTCCTGAAGTGGCATGGCTCGCGACCCCGCCAATCCAGAGGAACAGATACGCTCCCCAGAGCAGGCGGGTCAGGGAATGAGCCGGCATGTGATGTCAGCGGATAACAACACAGTCGGCGTACCGCCTCCCGGATGCGTGCTTCCACCCACGCGGTAGAGATTCCGCACCTTCGGGTCGCGGTTGGGCGGCCGGAAGAAAGCATTCCGCCAGCCGTGAGAGTCAGAGCCATAAATCGCGCCACCGGGCATCAGGTAGCAGTCGGCTATGCGGCGCGGTGTCCATATATCCTGGACGGCGATATCGCCCGTCAGGTCAGGAAATCCGCTTTTTCGCAGCCTTTCCATAACGCGGGTTCGCGCGGTCCCAATCTGCGCGGTATCCCACGGGTCCTCCGTCGCCGGCGCATTCGCCATGATGAACAGAGCCTCTCCTTCTCCCGGCGTCAAGGAACGGTCCGCACGGCTCGGCGCGTTCACGTATACAGTGGGATCGGTTGGAAATTTCTGCTGGTCGAAAATCTCAGAAAACTCGGTCTTGTAGTCCGCGGAAAAGAAGATTGTATGCTGTTGCAGTTCCGGCAAGGTACGCTGAACGCCAAGCAGCATCACGAATCCGGACATGGAGCGGCTGTCCTGCCGGTCATTCGAACCAAGGAGTGAGCCGAGCGTAGCCGAATCGCCATTCATGATCACAAAATCGGCTGCGGACCGGCGGCCATCGCAGAGTGTCACGCCGCGAGCTGCGCCGCTTTCCACGTTTATCGATGCGACGCGCGAGTCCGGGCACAGATTCACCCCGTTCGCGCGGCACAAAGACACCAGAGCCTCAACGATGCGATATAAGCCCCCGCGCACGGCGTAGCCGCCGAACGCATATTCCAGATAAGGAATCAACGCGAGCGTGGCCGGAGACCGGTACGGCGAGGAGCCGACGTAGGTGGGATAGCGGTCATAGAGCTGGCGCAGATAAGGGCTCCGGAAATGCGCAGCGACCGTTGAGTGGTAGTTCCCCCAGCCGTACCGAAGCGGCATTCGCCGCAATGCTTCCCACTGCTCCCGCCCGGGACGCTCGGAAGGAGCATGCTTCAGGAAGGTTCGCTTCGACACTTCAAACAACTGCGCTCCCAGCTGCAGGAAGCGGAAGAAACCGGAAACATCCCGCTGCTCCAGGCGCTTGACCGTGCCCAGCCACTCGGGAAGATCCGATGTGTAGGTGAACCGGGCGCCGTCGCTGTATACATACTCGGAGAGCGGATGGAGCGGCATGAGTTCGACATGCTCTTCCAGGCTGCTTCCCGCAGCGCGGAACAAATCGGAAAATACCCACGGCATCGTGATGAGAGAAGGACCGGTATCGAACGTGAATCCTCCGGAGGTCCAGCGGTTCATTTTGCCGCCAAAGGTTGGCCCGGCTTCGAAGACGGTCACGGCGAACCCGCGCGCGCGCAACCGAAGCGCCGCGGCCAATCCTCCCAGGCCGGCTCCGATGATCACGGCATGCTTCATGCGCGCGCGTTCGGGTAGTAGCGGCCTTTCCATTCCACGCCGCGTGCGCTCTGGCTCAGGCGCCAGGAGGAGATCCCGAGCGCGATGAGTATCACCTCAGCGACAGGATGCAGGAAGACGCTCCACCAAGGGTGTCCGAACCGGATCGCGAGCACGGCGCGAAGGCTCAACACAGCCAGTACCGCGCGCAGATCCCACCAGAGGAAGGGAAGCAGGAACACGCAGAAATGCATGGAGAGGAAGGCCCAGAAGCGGCTCTCATGCCGGAATGCCAGGAAGAAGTTCTTCTGGAAGCCGCGCCAGATTTCCGAGAACGAACGGTACATGCGCACGCGCACCATACGCCGTCCATCCAAGCACAGGCCTCGCTTTCCGCACCTGCGCCAGAGTTGGGCCAGCCGCGTGTCTTCAAAGATGTCCTCCCGCACTTCGGAGTGGCCGCCGGTCTTGTTGTACGTTTCCCTCTTCACCAGGATGCACGCGCCGTGGGCGAGGCCGAGCGATACATCGGGGCGGGTGAGCGAAAGCGGCGCGGGAAAGAGGGAGAACACGACGAAGTTCAACATGGGCATCAGCAAGCGTTCCGCGAAGGTCTCCATTTCAAATCGCGGCCATGGTGAAAGGAAGGTCAATCCCCGGCGCTGCGCCTCCAGGATCATGCTTGAGCAGGCATCAGGCTCCAGCCGCGCATCCGCATCCAAAAACAGGAGCCACTCGCCGTGCGCCGCTTCCGCGAGTCGGGCGCACGCGAAGCTCTTGCCGAACCAGCCTTCGGGAAGCGCCGCGGGTTGCAGCAGATGGACGCGCACATCTCCGCTTGCGCGCACTACCGCTTCGGTGCGGTCGGTCGAGTGGTCGTTATAGATCAGCAGTTCCGAAACAATCTCACCTTGGGCCAGAACGGAAGCGAGGCACTCGCCAATGTTGCGCTCCTCGTTACGGGCTGGAATGAGAACTGAAAGAGTACCCCGCGGGATTCCGGTAGCCTTTCGAACGCGCGGCCACAAAACGGCGTTTACCAGACCTACGGCCAAGAAAAAGAGAGCCAGCGCAAGGATCACGCGGAGACCAGGCTGGCCGCAGTGGCCTGCCCGACAACCAGAT
>JALYXI010000227.1 GCA_030947245.1 Acidobacteriota bacterium | reverse complement strand
GCGCGGTAGGAACGGTGCGTTCGCGGCTGCATCGCGGACGCGGGTTACTGATAACCAGATTGCAGAAGAAGCTACATGCAAGGTGCGCCATATGAGAGGGAACGAAGAAGTTCTGCTAGCCGGGTTGAAGGCAATGGCTCGCGCGGAAACGCGGGGCCCGTCGGTCGGTCTTGAAACGCGGTTGTTGGCGGAATTGCCCGGGCCGCGCGTGCCCTGGGGCACCTTCGCAATGACCGGAGCGATTGCGGCCGGAATTTGCATCGCTGTTGTTCTATGGCCGGCTCTGTGGCCAGCTCCGGAAGAACGGCTGGTGAGTGCGCTTCGGACGCCCGTAGTCCCGGATATTGCTCCGGACATTGTATATCCGGCGGCTTCTTCCGCCCAGGTTAAGCCAGCGCCCCGGCGCAAGGCGGAGCCGGCGGCGCTACGCTACGAGTTGATAACGATTCCCTATGCGGAGCCGCTGCAGTCCACTGAGCGCGCGGAACTGGTCAGGGTGAGGATTCCGGTTTCCGAGCTGGTTGCCTGGGGACTGCCGCTGAGGGCAGCGGATCCGGATACACGGGTGGATGCAGATGTGTTGTTGGGTGAGGATGGGCTTGCCCGGGCTGTTCGGTTCATTCGCTAAAGGAAAAACTATTATGACGAAACATGCAATGGGAGTAGCGGTTCTGTCAGGGGCGATGGCCGCCTCCGGAGCCATAGCGCAGGAGGTGATTCAAACCAATCGATTTTTCTTCAATACCAGTGGGAGTGAAAGCTTGCCGGGCAAAACGGTTACAGGCGCTCCCTATTCCGCGGAAGAGAAGACCACCATCACTCAGACTTTGGCGGACGGCAACCGGATTGTGAACACCACATCCGCCAAGATCTACCGGGACCAGCAGGGTAGAACGCGCGTGGAACGAACTCTTCCGGTGCCTGGTATCGTCTCCGATAGGAGTACGACCGTGGTGATTCACGATCCCGTGGCCCAGGTAGGCTACACCCTGGTTCCGGGGGAACGGACAGCGATGAAGATGGAAATGGGTCAGGCGCGCAGCGCAGTGGATGCGGCTATGAAAGCGGCTGCGGAAGCGAAGGCAAGCGGGCGCGCGGCACACGCCGGGGAGCCCGGAAAACAGGTGACAGGGGGCATTTTCGGCATACCGGATAAAACGGCGGAAGAGGCCATGGCGAGCGGCCACATGGTAACGATTAGCCGCGGGGTGGAGCGCGCAGACGTGCAGGCGCGCACCGAGGACTTGGGCAAGCAGGTGATGGAAGGCGTATCGGTGCAGGGCTCGCGTTCGATAACGACGATCCCGGCGGGAACGATGGGGAATGAGCGGCAGATAGAGATCGTCAGCGAGCGCTGGTATTCGCCTGATCTGCAGATGAATATCATGACTAAGCGGAGCGACCCGCGCATGGGCGAGACGGTGTACACTGTCTCGAATCTGAACCGCGCTAATCCCGACGCATCTCTGTTTCAAGTGCCCGCCGGTTACACCGAGAAGGCGGCCGGGGCACACCCTTTTGTTATGAAACAGATGATGATCCCGCATGAGCGATAGCACGCACCGGACTCAGGCGGCTATAAGCTCAGGCCACGATAAACTAAAAGTTGCGCTTCTTCTGTTTTCTTCTTGCCGCCGGCGTCCTCAACGGCGCAACCCTTCTTACTCCCGAACAAAAGAACAAGAGCCTCGATTCATTCGAGTATGTCTGGACCACCATCCGCGACAAGCACTGGGACAAAAGCCTGGACGGAGCGGAATGGCTACAAGCCCATGATGAATTCCGGCCGAAGATGGAACGTGCGGAGAGCATGGAGAGCGCCCGCAAGGTTCTGAACGAGATGATCGGGCGGCTGCACATGACCCATTTCGGCGTGATCCCGGGCGATGTGTATTCGGATCTGGAGCACAGCGGCGCGGCTCTCGACACACGGCTGATCGAGGGACAAGCGGTGCTGGTAACCGGGAAGCACGCGGGATGGGAAGTGCTTGGCTCGCAAAACACGATTGCCCGGGTGGGCAAAGTTTATGAGCATTCCACGATGCGCGAGTTGATGATTTCCCGCGCGGTCTCCGCCGCGGCGGGAAGACAGCCGGTTCAGCTGGCGGACGGCCACGGCAGGACCGGGATTGCGGATGCCGAAGAGTTCGAGCCGCGGGGCGAAGCCACCGCGTTTGGAAATCTTCCCACACAGCATGTTTGGGTGGAATCGAAGAAAATGGGCAATGCGGGATACTTCGCGTTCAATCTGTTTCTGGATCCGGGGCGGCTGATTCCGGCGCTCGGGAGCGCTATCGAAGCCTGCCAAAGCTGCGAGGGCTTCGTGATTGATCTGCGAGGTAACCCGGGCGGGATCGGCGCGATGGCCATGGGTATGGCCGGGTTCTTTGTTTCCAAACCGGGGGAAGTGCTGGGAACCATGCAGTTACGGGATAGTTCGCTGAAGTTCGCTATCAACCCGAGGCCGCCGCACTTTGGAGGCAAGTTGGCCGTGCTGGTGGACGGGCTTTCAGCTTCTACCTCTGAGATCTTCGCTGAAGGAATGCAGGACCTGAAGCGCGCGCGCGTGTTCGGGTCCCGGACGGCGGGCGCGGCCCTGCCTTCAGTGATTGAGCGGCTGCCGAATGGGGATGCGTTCCAGTATGCAATCGCGAATTACGTGTCTCAAGGGGGCACGGTGCTGGAGGGCAGGGGAGTGACCCCGGATGTGGAAGTGAGGCCGAAGCGCGAATCCTTGCTGAAGGGAAAAGATGACGTCCTGGACGCCGCGTTAGAGTGGATGGGGAAGTGAACGGAGGTGTTTGCTTGAATCCATTCTTACTGGCGCTGTTCTTGTTTGCGGCCGATGACCTGCCGAAAGGCGAAGCGGTCCTTGCGAAATATGTGGAAGCCACCGGCGGCAAGGCGGCCTATGAGCAGGTACACGGGTCCATTGCGCGGGGGTCCATGGCGCTCACGGCCCAGAATCTGAAAGGCACGATGACCGTGTATGAACAGGAACCGCTGAAACAGGTGACCGTGGTGGAGTTTCCCGGGATCGGGCGCATGGAGGAAGGCACGGACGGCAAGATCGCGTGGTCCACTTCGGCCCTGGAAGGCGCGCGGTTGAAACAAGGTGAAGAGAAAGCCGTTGCACTGCGATCCGCAAACATGGAAACCAAGTTTCTCGATTGGAAGAAGCTGTTCAAATCCGTCGAAACAGCCGGAATCGAGGATGTGGACGGTAAGCCTTGCTACAAAGTGGTGCTGACTCCGCTGGTGGGCCGTCCGGAAACGGAGTATTACGACAAAGCATCGGGGCTGCTGGTGAAGCAATCGGCTATTGTCGCTATGCCGATGGGAGATATACCGGTGACCATGAGCATCGGCGATTACCGGAAAGAGGGCCGGATCCTGATGCCGCACAAGCTGCAGCAGAGCGTTGCCGGGCAGAAGATTGAAATCACGATCGAGAGCGTGGCCTTAAACCCGGAGTTTCCCGATAAGCGGTTCGAGCCGCCGGCGGACGTAAAGGCGTTAATCAAATAGATTGGGAATCGCAGAAGCTGCGCAGCCGCTTACTGCGGCTGGGGTGGCGGAGCTTGCGAAGAGCTTTCGCTTCAATCTGGCGAATGCGTTCGCGTGTCACCTGAAAATTCCGGCCCACTTCTTCAAGCGTGTGCTCGCTGCCGTCTTCCAGGCCAAAACGCATTTTTAGGATTTCCTGTTCGCGAGGAGTGAGTGTTTTAAGGACCTCGGCAGTTTGCTCACGCAAATTCAGATCCATAACTTTCTGAGCCGGTGAAAGACTGCCCGGATCGATAAGAAAATCGCCCAGGTGGGCCTCGTCTTCCGCTCCGACGGGCGTTTCCAGGGAGATGGGCTCCTGCAAAATGCGCATGACGCGGTGCACTTTGTGGACGGGAAGTTCCAGCTTGGAGCCGAGCTCTTCGGTGGTGGGCTCCCGGCCAAGCTCCTGCAGCATGGTCCGGGAAGTGCGAATCAGCTTGTTGATGGTTTCAATCATGTGCACCGGGATGCGAATGGTGCGGGCCTGGTCCGCGATGGCGCGGGAAATGGCTTGGCGCACCCACCACGTTGCATAAGTCGAGAACTTAAACCCGCGGCGGTACTCGAATTTGTCAACGGCTTTCATCAGCCCGATGTTGCCCTCCTGAATCAGGTCGAGGAACTGGAGACCGCGGTTGCTGTAATGCTTCGCGATACTGACCACCAGGCGCAGGTTGGCTTCGATCAGCTCCTGCTTCGCGGATTCGGCATCGCGGTCCGCATCCGTGAGCGTCTCCGCGGTCCGGTGCAGTTCCGGGGCCGGCGTGGCGAAACGCTCTTCAAGCTGCTGCAATTCCAGCGTGAGGCGCCGCCGTTCCCGGTACAGTTCACGAGCATTGGCGGGGGACGTTTCCAGCCTGCGAATGTTGCGGGCCAGTTTCCGCTCCACCGGTTCAATTTCCTGCAGCGCGGCTTTTACCTGGGCGATCATCTCGCGAGTGAAAGAACTCTGGAAACGGAACCGGCGAATTTGCCTGGAGCGCCGAATGATGAGCCGCGCCAGTTCCCAGCGGAGGTGAAGGTGTTGCTTCGGCTTGGAAGTGCGTGGGACGGCGGCCAGTTTCTGACTGATCTGCAGCGCCTTACGATGCAACCTGAGGACCTCTGTACAACCTTCGGCGAAGTGAACCGCTTCGCATTCCAACTGTTCGTCCCTGGGCGGCGGGTCCGGGAACTGCAGGACATCGCGGATGGACAGCGCCTGTGAACTCACGGCTTCACAGAGTTGGAGTACCTCTCGGACGGCAATTGCGGAACGGGAAAGAGTCTTGGTTATGGCATGCTGGCCACGTTCGATGCGGCGGGCGAGAGTCACCTCGCCTTCCCGCGTCAGCAACGGTACGGAACCCATTTCACGAAGGTAGAGGCGAACGGGATCGTTCGTCTTCTCACCCGGTACCTTCGCCAGAGGGAGATCGCCTTCATTCTGAATTTCATCGGCGTCGTCGAGGAGTTCGAAAGCGGAATCGACGGCCGCGACGCCCACCCCGAGGGTATCCCGCAAATCCGGTACAGCGTCGAAGATGTCGATGTCATCCTGGTCCGAGTAGACCAGGTGAGCCAAGTCGCGGAATTGATCATCTACTGCCACGAAAACTCCGTGAAGGATAAACAGCCCTGAATGGTTCTCACATTTTACCTGCTAATGAATGGTGACTACATTAAGCTAAGCGTGACAAAGATTTATAAAGGGACATTGCTTCCTGCAGGTTCCCGCTCCGCTCGGCTTCCCGGATGCGGGCCTTCAAATCCGCCGTGCGCTGCTCTCCGTCACGGCGCTTAAGCGTTGTCAGGCATGCCAGCGCGCTTTCCAGGGTAACGGCGTGTTCATTGGCGTGGCTGGAAAGCAGAGAAGCCGAAAGGAGCTTGCGGTCCGGTTCTTCCAACCGTTCGTGCAGGTTGGCAAGATGAACGGGCTCACCGGAATCCGCCAGCGCGAACAGGGCTGCGTAGATGCGGGCCGCGGGCGAAAGATTCAGGACGGAAAGCTCCCGCAAGGCCGGGATGAGTGCTTCGTGAGACTCCGGATCGGAAAGCAGGACCGCGAGCAGAAGCCGGTCTGATTCGGGCAGGCGCGGTTGGATCTCCTGGGTGGAGGCATCCCGCTTATCACCGGCGAGCTTGCGGAAGTTCTCGATCACGAGGCCGCTCGGGACGTTCAGGTATGAGGCTAAGTCGTTCACGACGGCTGCGCGTTCCAGCTTGTCGGTCAGGCTTTGGACTGCCGGACGAAGGAAATTGAATACGTCGACGCGTCCTTCCGCGGTGCGCATGTCGAATTTGGCGCGAGCGCGGTCGGCCAGCCAATAAAAATAGGTCTTTGCCTTCTCAACACAGCGGGCGTACGCTTCGCCCCCGTGCTGTCTGCAGTATTCGTCAGGATCGAGACCACCCTCAAGCTGGACCATGCTGATGCGCATGGATTCGGCCAGCAGGAGTTGAATCGATTTTTCGGCTGCGTTCGAACCGGCGGCATCGGGATCGAAATTGACAGTGACCAGCGGCGCGTGGCGTTTCATCACCTGCACCTGTTCGCGGGTGAGCGCCGTGCCACAAGTTGCGATCACCTCCGTAAGCCCTGTGGCGTATACGCCGACGACATCCATATAGCCTTCCACCAGGATGAGGCGGCCCGATTTTCGCGCCGCCTCGCGAGCGCGATGCAGATTGTAAAGTACGGTCTTCTTGCGGTAAATGGGGGTTTCGGGCGAGTTGATGTACTTCGCTTTTTCCTCAGGATCCAGGGCGCGGCCGCCGAAGCCGATCACTTTTCCGGTTTCGTTGTGGATCGGGAACATGAGGCGGTTGCGGAACAGATCATAAAAGGAACCGTTGTCGCGCCGCACCACCAGGCCGCTTGAGGCGAGATAATCCTGGGCGAATTTGTGGGATTCAAGAGTGCGGAGCAGGGATCGGCCGGAGTAGCCGATGCCGAATTGCGCGACGCTTTCGGGTGAGACACCGCGCTTTTCGAGATAAGCCCGGGCTTCGGCTCCTTGGGGGGAGCGCAGTTGGTTTTCAAACTCCCCTTGCGCGATTTCATGCATCTGGTAAACGGCCGCACGGAGTCGCGTGTCTTCATCGGCGTACTCGGAGCGCTTGGGAAGCGGGATGCCGTTGCGTTCAGCAAGCGTGTTCCGGGCTTCAAAGAAGCTAAGATGCTCAATCTGCATGACGAAGGAGAGAACATCTCCCCCGGCGTGGCATCCATGGCAATAGAAGAACTGAAGCGCGGGGGTGACGGTGAACGACGGATTCTTTTCGTTGTGAAAAGGGCAAAGCCCTACGTAGCGGGCCCCCCGTTTGGTAAGCCTGACGTAATCCTGGACCACGCGGACGATATCGACCGAGGCTTTCAGTTGCTGTACGAAGTCCATGGCCGCTATGTCACTCCATTATCTAACGGCGGATGAATGAGGAATTGGCTCTGATTCCCGCAAGACGCGAGCGAAAGCCCGTTGTGCCAAGTGGTCGAAAGTGGTCGCGCGGGTTAACGGGTTCCGGCTAAACCTTCATGCGTTCCAACTTGCGGTAAAGAGTCTTGCGTTCAATGCCCAGGATCTGAGCGGCGCGGCTCTTGTTACCCCCTGTTGCGGCAAGAACCCTGCGGATCTGGTCTTCTTCGGCATCGGCCAGGGTTTCGACACTGTGATCCCGCGGTTCCATTGCCTGGAGAGCTTCCTGGACGGCATCGCTCGAAATCTGGGCGTTCGGAGCAAGAATGGTGAGCCGTTCAATTAAATGCTGAAGTTGGCGCACATTGCCCGGCCAGGTCTGCTCCTGCATGGCTTTCACGCCGGAATCCATGAGCCTGACGTTCTGGTTGTAGCGGGCGTTATAGTGGTTCAGATAGAAGTGGGCCAGCAAGGGAACATCGCCGCGGCGTTCGCGCAAAGGCGGAATCTCAATGCGTACCACATTAAGCCGGAACCAGAGATCTTCGCGAAACTTACCGGAATCGACCATCGATTGGAGTTCGCGATTGGTGGCGGCGATCACCCGGACATCGACCGGTTTTGAACGGGAGCTGCCGACAGGACGAATCTCGCGCTGCTGCATAAAGCGGAGCAGCTTCAATTGGAAGTTCAGATCCACTTCGCCGATTTCATCGAGCAGCACAGTTCCGCGGTGGGCCGATTCGAAGACGCCGGCCCGGTCACGGTCCGCTCCGGTGAAGGCGCCGCGCAGGGAGCCGAACAGTTCGCTTTCAATCAGCGTGGGGGCGATGGCTGCGCAATCCACGGGGACAAAGGGGTTGTTCGAGCGCCGGCTGTTCCGATGGATCATGCGCGCGACCAACTCTTTTCCCGTGCCGGTCTCGCCTTCGATAAGAACCGTGGCATCTGTGGGCGCCACCAGGGAAACCGTCTTGTAAATTTCGATCATGCCGGCGGAACTCCCGATCATCTCGGTTTCCGGCATGTCCTCAAGAAAGACTTCTTTCTCTTTGCTTTCCCGCGAGCCCTCCGCGCGGCGGACGGTTTCGAGCAGACGATCCAGTTCGAACGGTTTAGCCAGGTAGTCGAACGCGCCTCCGCGGGTTGCGGCCATTACGGTTTCCATGGTGCCGCGTGCGGACATGAGGATCACACGGCATTCGGGATCCTGTGCGCGGGCCGCGTTCAACACGTCGATTCCCGTCCGGTCATCGATGTAGATATCGGAGACGATGATCGGATAGGAGGAAGCGCTGAGCAGGGTGAGGGCTTCGCGCGTGGAGGCGGCGGCGTTGACCTGATAGCCTTCCAGCTCAAGAAAAGTGACTAGCGTGGAGCGAACGCTCGGATCGTCTTCAACCAGCAAGAGCTTCGTCATGGGCGGCCTCCGCGAAACTGTCTTCCTGGTCTTGATACTGCAGCCGGTACAGCTTCCAATAAATGCCCCGCGCGGCAAGCAATTCCTGGTGCGTTCCGGATTCGCGCAGGCGTGCTTTGTGCATCACCAGGATGCGGGTGGCGCGCTGGATGGTGGAGAGGCGGTGCGCGATCACGATCGATGTGCGGCCTTGCACCATTTGTTCCAACGCGCGGCGGACGCGTAGTTCCGTTTCCGTATCCACGCTCGATGTGGCTTCGTCCAGAATCAGGAAGCGCGGCTGATGGGCCAGCGCGCGCGCAAAGCTGATCAGTTGCTTCTGGCCCGTGGACAGCGAAGAGCCGCGTTCTCGAATCGGCTGGTTGAAGCCTTCCGGCAACGCACGGATAAAGTCCATCAGGTTTACTTGTTCGGCGGCGCTCGCGATATCTTCCATGCTTACCGAGCCGGTTCCCAGCCGGATATTATCCGCCACGGTCCCGGAGAAAAGATAGGGGTCCTGTAGAACGACGCCAAACTGCCTGCGGAGCTCTAGCGGATCCATCTGTCTGATGTCGATGCCGCCCATGCGGATGGCGCCGCGCTGGACGTCATAGAAGCGAAGCAGCAGGCTGATGACGGTGGTCTTGCCCGCGCCGGTGTGGCCAACGATGGCTACCGTTTCGCCGGGGTGGATGGTAAAGCTCAGGTCGCGCAGAACCCAGTCTTCGTCTTTGTACGCGAACCAGACATGGTCGAACGTAATTTCAGCCGGAGCATCAGGGATCGGAACCGGCACGGATGGCGCGGCGATCAGCGCGGGCGTGTCCAATAGCTGAAAGATGCGCTCCGAGGATGCCATTGCGGATTGCAGGATATTGTACTTTTCGCTGAGGTCCTGAATCGGACGGAAAAAACGCAAGCCGTACTGGAGAAACGCCACCACCACGCCGAGCGACAGAGCGCCGTTTTTCACGCGGAAGCCCCCGTAGGAAAGAATCAATGCGAGAGAAAGATAGGCCAGGAATTCGACAACCGGATAGAACCAGCCATACGCGCCGATGCTGTCTTTGAAGGCGGCCATGTGCTGGCGGTTGATCTCTTCGAACTCATCGATGCTTTTCTGTTCACGGTTGAAGAGCTGCACCACCGTCATGCCGGTAATATGTTCCTGAAGATAGGCGTTGATTCGGGCAATGGCGACGCGGATGCGCCGGTAGCTTCCGGAGACGCTGCGGCGGAACTGGATTGTGGCAATGACGACAATAGGCAGGACGGCAAGCATGATCAGCGTCAGCCCGGCGCTCATGCGCAGCATCGCGGCCACAATAAAACCTAGAGTGAGCAGGTCGCCCAGGATGGTGACCAGCCCAGAAGCGAACAGCTCGTTCAGGACGTCGACATCCGTGGTAAGGCGCGTCACCAGCCGGCCCACAGGGTGCTGATCGAAAAACGCGAGATCCAGCCGTTGCATGTGGGCCATCAGTTCGCGGCGAAGGTCGAACATGGCGAGCTGGCCGACGTACTGCATCAGGTACATTTGAGCGAATTCCGTGACGAAGATCCCGGCGAGGACGGCCAGGTAGAGACCGGCGATTTGGGTGAGGCCCGTGAAGGAATCGGCGGAAAGCCAGCGGTCGAGAGCGGTGTGTGCGCCGGTGGGGGCCAGGTATTTATCGATGGCAAGCCGGGTGAGCAGCGGACCGGAAACCTGAAACAGGGAATAGAAAAAGAGAGCAAGCAGGGCTCCGGCGATGCGTGAACGGTACGGCGCCATGTAGCGCAGAAGGCGCTTCATCAACCGGCCGTCGTAGGCTTTACCCAGTACCTCTTCTTCCACTAACTCAGGTTATCGGATAAACTACCGGCATGAAAAGAACGCTTGTAGTCTGTTTCGTGCTGGCACAGGGGGCTGCGCTGGCGGAGACATGGACCGGCACGCTGGTCGATGTCATGTGCAAGGGCAAGGATCTGGCCGGACATACGCGGGAGTGCGCGATTACGTGCGCCAAAAGCGGCTATGGCCTGGTGCTGCCGGACGGGAAATTCATGAAATTGGACGAGACCGGTAACGCGAAAGCATTGGGCGCGTTGAAAGCGGCCACGAAGGAGAAGGATTTGAAAGCCAAGGTGACCGGAGCCAAGGACGGTGAAACCATTCAAGTGGATTCCATCGAGTTGCAGTAGGCAGAAGCTGCTTGTTTACTGGTGAGTTTACTTGGTGAGCCCGCGCCGGTACGCTTCGGTAGCAGCCGCGTGCTCGGCCAAACTCCCGGTGAAGGTGTGGGCGCCGGAGCCGTCCGGTTTCACCACGAAGTAGAGATAATGCGTGTCCGCGGGATGCAGGGCGGCTTGCAAAGAACTGAAGCCGGGGTTTGCGATGGGGCCCGGCGGTAAGCCTGCATTCTTGTACGTGTTCCAGAGGCTCGGATTGGCCAGATCCGAGCGGTAAATCTTTCCGCGGTAGCGATTTTCAACCAGGGCGGCGTAAACGGTGGTGGGATCGCAATCCAGCTTCATCCCTTCCTTAAGCCGGTTGTGAAACACGGAAGAAACCAGTGGGCGGTCGCCGGGAACCCGGGCCTCCCGCTCGACCAGCGAGGCCAGCGTCACTACCTTGTGAACATTGGCGCCGGAATGGAGTTCTTTCCATTTGGAGCGGAACTTCTGCGTCATGGCCGCGCAAAGTTGAACGGGTGTGGTGGTGCGTTTCAGGCGGTAGGTGTCCGGCCATAGGTAGCCCTCGAGAGACGGGGCTTCGGGATCCAGGTCCAAAATGGAAGCGGGGTTGCGCGCGGCTTTCAAGAATGCAGTATCGGAGAAAACGTTCAACCGCTTTACATCCTTCGCGATGTCGAACATATTCTGGCCTTCCGGTACCACCAGTTCCAGGTAGAAAATATCGCCGCGATCGATGCGGTTCAGCACTTCCTGCGCGGAAGCGGGATTGTTGAAACGGTATTCTCCCGCCTGCAGCTTGGCTCCCGGCGTGATGGCGCGCGCCAGCAGGAAGGTCCAGCCATGCTGCACGACGCCTGCTTTCTGCAGCAATTCCGCAATCCCGCGTGTGGACGTGCCTTTCGGAATATCGATAAAGCGTTCGCCTTCGAACCCTTGATACGGCTTGGAAGTCAGGTAGAATGCCGACCCAATTCCCACAATGGCAAGCAGAACCACCAGGATCAGTGCGCGAAATAGGAATCTCATTGTCCGAAGCCGAAGGAATCCAGATAACTTTGCAGCAGGATTGTAGCCGCGATGCGGTCGACCGTGCCGGATTTGCGATCGGGCCGGGCATTACTTTCGCGCAGCAGCCGCGACGCGGCCGCACTGGTGAGCCGTTCATCCCAAAGTTTGACGGGGAGACCGGTTTCGCGATGGAGAGCCTGGGCGTAATCCGCCACCCACGCGGCTTGCGGGCCGGCTTCGCCACTCATGTTGAGCGGGTGCCCCACCAGAATCAGCGAGGCGCTCTTCTCTTTCGCGATTCTGGCCAGTTCCGCCAGATCGGTTCGCTTGTTGCGGCAGTCGAGAGTGGGCAGGCCTTGCGCTGTGACGCCAAGTTCATCGCTTACCGCGACGCCGATGCGCCGTTTCCCTAAATCGAGTGCCAGAATCCGCAAGACTAACCCTGATTATAGAGCTTCGCCAATCCCATCCATGGAGACAAATTGATCGCAACGGCGCCGGTTGTAGACTGGCAACGTGCGAATTGTTTATCACGAAGGTTACGACTTGAACCTGGGCGCTCATGTGTTTCCTGCGGCTAAGTTCCGGATGATCGCCGAAAAGCTGGTGGCGGAAGGAACCGTTGCGCCTGAGGACGTGCTGCGGCCGGAGCCGGCCTCCGATGCGGACCTGATTCGCGTACATGACCGGGGTTGGATTGAGCGGTTGAAAGCCGGAACTCTGAGCCGGTTGGAAGTGCAGCGGCTGGAGATTCCGTGGTCGCGCGAGATGGCCCGGGGGTTCCTATTGGCTGCGGGAGGCAGCATTCTGGCGGCTCGCACGGCGCTTACGGATCGCGTTTGCTTCAACGCGGGGGGTGGCTTTCACCATGCGTTTCCCGGACACGGCGAAGGATTCTGCGCCATTAACGATGTCGCCGTCGCAATCCGGGCGTTGCGGCACGAAGGCCTGATCGAGCGGGCCATGGTGATCGATTGCGACGTGCACCACGGCAATGGGACCGCCGCCATCTTCGCCGGGGACGGCTCCGTGTTTACCATTTCCATTCAACAGCTCAACAACTACCCTGCGGAGAAACCGCCTTCTTCCCTGGATATTCATTTGGAGGACGGAACCGGCGATGCGGAATATCTGGAGCGCTTGGCGGAAGGTATTCGCGAGCCGTTGCGGCAGTTCCGGCCGCAACTGGTGATGTATGTGGCGGGCGCGGATCCATACCGCGAAGACCAATTGGGCGGGCTAAACCTGTCGCTTGCAGGTCTGAAAGAACGCGACGAGCTTGTAATCGGCAGTGCGCTCAATAGCGGGGCCGCGGTGGGCATTGCGCTCGCAGGCGGCTATGCGCGCAATGTGGCGGACACGGTGGAGATCCAGTGCCAAACGGCGCGAGTGGCAAAGGCCTGCTCTGCGCGTGCTACGATGCGAGCTTCGTGAACAACAGCCTACTTGCGCGCTGGGCCGTGGTGCTGGCGCCGGCGGCGCTGCTGTACCTGCTTCCCGTCCCCGGTTTGAATCCGCAGCAGCGGCATCTTTTAGCTATTTTTCTGGGCACCATCGTCGCGCTGGTTGCACGCCCTGTACCGATGGGTGTTTCCGTGCTGGTTGCGATGACGCTGCTGGCGCTGCTTCGCGTGCTGCCGTTTGCGCGGGTCTTGACCGGCTTCAGCAACACCACGCTCTGGCTGATCTTCACCGCGTTCTTATTTGCGCGCGCCGTTACGGCGACCGGATTCGGGATGCGGATCGCCTACTTGTTCATCGAGCGGTTCGGCCACAACGCGCTCACCCTGGGCTATTCGATTGTTGCGACCGATGCCGTTCTGGCTGTCTTCATTCCCTCCGACACCGCGCGCGGGGGCGGCATTGTTTTTCCCATCGTGAAGAGTTTGTCGCAGGCATTCGATTCCGAGCCGGGCCCGACAGCGCGCCGCATCGGGTCATTCTTAATTTTGGTTGGGTTTCACGCCACGTA
>JALYXI010000166.1 GCA_030947245.1 Acidobacteriota bacterium | reverse complement strand
ACCGAGCTCTTCTCGACAACCCCGCCGCCGCGCGCGTCCACTACTACTTCCTTCCAACCAGCCGTGCGGTCCGGGTAAGTCCCGTCCGAATAGCTCAGCGTTCCCGCTTGCACAGGAAGAGATAGATGCGAGTTCACCCGCAAAACAGGAAGCCCGCCCGCGCCGTCCGCTACCACCAGGTCCGCGCCGTTGAACACGGGGGTCACGGGCTTCCCATTTGCCGTAAACCGCAACTGGCGTACCCATCCGCGTGCCTCCTGCACAGCCTTCCGCTCCAATTCAGCGCGCGGACTGGAGGCCTGCAAGCCCCACTTTTGGAGCAGCTCAAAACTCGGGATCTCCGCCAGATCCAGAACGAATAGTACCTTCGTATTTCCCGGCCCTACTTCGATCCGCGCGTAATGGTTCACGCTGAAATTGCCCATCGGATGCGCGCTCAAAGCCAGCGCTCCCGCCACCACCGCCACTGCCGCCCGTAGTAGTTTTTTCACTGGAGACACCTACAAAATTGTACGATGATTGAGGTTCCCCTTTGTCTCCCACCGGCGTTGCCCAAATCATCGATCACACCATCCTGAAGCCCGATGCCGTCCGGGAAGACATCCTGCGCGTCTGCCGCGAGGCGCTGGAATACCAGTTCGCCAGTGTGTGCGTCAACCCGTATTGGATTCCGCTGGCGGTCCAAACGCTCGCGGGTTCAACGGTGAAAGCCTGTTCAGTAGTGGCCTTTCCGTTCGGGGCTACTTCCACCATCGCCAAAGTTGCCGAAACAGCCAAGGCCATTGAGGATGGCGCGCGCGAGATCGACATGGTGATTAACATCGGCGCCCTTCTTTCCGCCGACGTGGACACCGTTCGCGCAGATATCGCCGCGGTGGTGAAGCAGGCGCATGCCCACGATTCCATCGTCAAGGTGATTATCGAAACCGCGCTTCTTACAGATGACCAGAAGATCCGCGCGTGCCATCTCGCCGCGGAAGCCGGCGCTGACTTCGTGAAAACTTCCACCGGCTTCGCTCCCTCCGGCGCAACCGTTGCCGATGTCGAGCTCATGCGCCGCGCGGTCGGCTTGGGCCTGGGCGTCAAAGCATCGGGCGGCATCCGGACTTATGATCAATTCCAGAAGATGATTGCCGCCGGAGCTTCCCGCATTGGCGCAAGTTCCGGAATCCAAATTGTCCATGCAAGCCGCGCCTAAATCCGGCATCCCCTTCCGGGAGCGTTCGGAGCTGTTGGACTTCCTTCTCGAAGTCTCTACCTCCACCTCGCAATCTCTCGACCTCGATGAGCTACTTGAGAATGTAGCCGCGTATGTCCGCAAGGTGCTTCACTATGAACTCTTCGCAATTCTGCTTTTCAGCGAAAAGCGAAAAGACCTCCGCATCCGCTTCGCCATCGGCCACCGCGAAGAGGTGGTGAAGAATCTCTCCATCGCGCTCGGTGAAGGCATTACCGGTTCAGCCGCCGCGCTTCGTGAACCGGTGCTGGTCACCGACGTACGCGAAGATCCCCGGTATCTGAATTCGCTCGACGCGGTTCGCGCGGAACTCGCGGTGCCTATGATCACGCGCCAGAAGCTGGTCGGCATCATCGACGTCCAATCCACCCGGCTCGGAGCTTACAGCGAATACGATCGCGCCATGCTCCGCCTGATCGCCGCTCGCGTCGCGACCGCGATCGACAATGCCCGCCTGTACCGTCAGGCGGAACGCCAGAACCGGACCCTGAAAACTCTTGGCCGCATCTCGCAGGAGTTCGCCGCCATCCTTGAACTCGAAGATCTGCTCAGCAAGATTTCTTCCACCATTCGCGGCCTAATCAATTACGACGCTTTCAGCATTTTGCTCATTGACGAAGCACAGAACTCCCTGCGGCACAAGTTCAGCATTCGCTATGACGAGCGCGTGAATATCGACAACGTTCCACTCGGAAAAGGCATTACGGGCGCGGCCGCGCAATCCCGTGAAGCCATCCGCGTGAACGATGTCGCAACCGATCCGCGCTATATCGCCTCGCATCCCGACGTGCGCTCCGAAGTCGCCATTCCCCTGATCATCCGGGACCGCACCGTCGGTGTAATGGATTTGGAAAGCAATCGGATTGGCTTCTTCACGGATGACCACATGCGCACCCTGGGCTTACTGGCGCCGCAGATCGCCACATCGGTTGAGAACGCCCGGCTCTACGCCGAACTCGCGGAGCGCGAGCGCCGAATGCAGGACGACCTGAAAGCCGCCAGCGAGTTGCAAGCTGTGCTTCTCCCCACAGACCCCCCCGAAATTGATGGCCTCGAACTCGCCATCGGTCTTCGCCCCGCGCGCGACATTTCGGGCGATTTGTTTGACTTCTTCGAACACCGCGATGCCAAGCACAAGAGTCCGCACATGGTGATCGCGTTCGGCGATTCGAGCGGCAAAGGCGTTGCCGCCGCTCTCTACGGGGCCGTGCTCGATGGCCTGCTTCGTACGCTGGCCCCGCGCCGCCGCCGCCCTTCGGATTTGATGAAAGCGCTGAACGACGCGCTGGTGGCCCGAAAAGTGGAGGCCCGTTACGTCACGCTGCTGTTAATGCTTTGGCATCCGCACTCAAACGAAATTCACATGGCCAACGCGGGCGCCACGCCGCCCATGGTGTGCCGTCAAGGAGAGATCATACGCACCCATGTGGAAGGCGTTCCCCTGGGCCTGCTTCCCGACCGCGATTACGATGAGGTAATCTTTCAGGCGCAACCCGGCGACACTATCCTTCTTTATTCCGATGGTATCTCCGACCACATGAGCCCTGCGGGTGAAGAGTATGGGCGCAGCCGTATCGCGGCCATTGTCTCCGGCGCCTGCCACGGCTCTCCGCAATCGCTGGTCGATTCCATTTTTGAAGATCTGGACCGCTACAACACGGTCAGGTTCGACGACCAAACAGTCATCGTTATGAAAGTGAAAGACCGAAGAGCACGCACTCGATCCTGATGTTTTCCTATTCCGGCAAACATCTCCATTGCGAAGCGGTTCCGCTCGCGCTGATCGCGGAAGCTGTGGGCACTCCCTGCTACGTGTATTCCACCCGATCGATTCTGGACGCGTGGAACAGCTACGACGGCGCATTCGGCAGTCTGCCTCATCAGATCTGTTATGCCGTGAAAGCCAACTCGTCGCTCGCTGTCCTTGCGTTGTTGGCCAAGGCAGGTTCCGGCTTCGACATCGTTTCCGCCGGAGAACTTTACCGCGTTCTCGCAGCTGGCGGCGACCCGGCCCGCGTCGTTTTCTCCGGGGTGGGTAAGACCGGCGCTGAAATTGAATACGCTTTGGCCCAGGG
>JALYXI010000090.1 GCA_030947245.1 Acidobacteriota bacterium | reverse complement strand
GATTTGCACTTCGCGCATCCTTAGTGATCTCAGTGCTAGCCGCGATTCGAGAGCAGATCGAGACAATCTTCCGGGAAGATCCGGCGGCCAAGAGCACTCTCGAAATCGTTTTGTGCTACCCGGGCTTTCATGCGATCCTTTGGCATCGTTTGGCGCATCGGTTCTACCGGAACAACCTATACCTGCTGGCGCGCATTATTTCTTCGGCATCGCGGCGATGGACGGGGATTGAAATTCACCCCGGCGCCCGGATCGGCCGGCGCTTCTTTATCGATCACGGCATGGGCGTGGTCATTGGCGAAACGGCTGAGATTGGCGATGACGTGCTGCTTTACCAGGGAGTCACACTCGGCGGAACGGGCAATGAGAAGGGTAAGCGGCACCCTACGTTGGGCAATCACGTAGTCGTGGGCAGCGGCGCGAAGGTGCTGGGGAATATCCGGCTCGGGAACCATGTGAAGGTAGGTGCGGGCTCCGTGGTGGTCCGTCCGGTTCCGGACAACTCGACGGTGGTCGGGATTCCGGGCCGGGTGGTGCGCTCGCGCACGGACGAGAATTCTTTGGAGCATGGCAAGCTTCCGGATCCCAATGCTCAGGAGATTGAAGACTTGCGGCGCCGCATCATGGAGCTGGAGCGGCTGGTTCACCAGCTTGCCGGCGCGAATGAAGATCATCATGAAACCCGCGATCTGGCTGCTGCTCCTTAGCGCCCGGCTCCCCGCCGCGGAGCTGTGGACGTATTGGGTTCAACCTTGCACGGCGGCTCTTGCGCGGGAATCGAACTGCCGGCCCGGTGACCCGGAACTGGCGCGCTGGGCGTTGGAAGCATGGCAGAAGGCCGCTGCCGGTTCACTGCTGGTGAAGCCGGTAGCGGAGGAAGGCAGGGCGCGGCTCCGTTTATATTGGGTCACAGGGCGTTCTCAGCTTTACGGGGAAGCGCGGCCAATCATGGCCGAAGGGCGCCGCGGCTCTGAGGTGTACGTGCTGCCCGGCATCGCGCGCCAAGGCGAAGACCCGCTGCTGCGCGAAACAATCGTCTACCTCACCTGCCTGCACGAAACCGGACATGCTCTGGGCCTGCGGCACACAAATGACTTTGCCGACATTATGTACAGCTTTCAGTACGGCGGAGACATCGCCGAGTACTTCGGCCGCTTCCAGCGAAAACTTGGCAAGCGCGAAGATATCCAGCGCTCTTCCGCGATTTCGGCAGCGGACCACGCGGCTCTGACCGCGGCTCTCCAGTAAGCTCGGGACCAGTAAGCCCGGGTCTGCAACACGCTCTTCGATACTCTACGATAAGGTCTTAATGGAACCTGCGTTGCCCTGCCATACTCTGATTGAGTGCGGCCCCGAAAGAAATCTCTTTTGAGCAAAAAGATCCTCACGCCCAGCCGTAGCGATTTCGTCTGGCTCGGCTCGGCGCTTTTCGCCCTGGCCGTTATCCTGGCGCTCTGCTTCCTGACTTGGCGCGAGGTGGTGGATGCCAATAAACAGGTCGCGCTCAGCCAGCAGGTCCTGGCCGACATCAGCCAGGTGCGCACTCTTGTCCTGGATGCTGAAACCGGCCAGCGCGGCTTTCTTTTAACCGATCAGGAATCCTATTTGGAACCGTACAACAGGGCGGTCGATCTTCTCCCCGCTCAGCTCGACAAATTGCGCGCTAATGCGCGGGGCAATGCCGAGGCGGAACGCAACATACGCGATCTCACGAAGCTCACCGATCTAAAACTTTCAGAGCTCAAGCGAACTATCCAACTTCGCCTGGAGACGGGAATCGCGGATGCTGTCCGTGCAGTCAAGACGGACCGCGGGCGGCAACTGATGGAATCGATTCGCGTCCTCTGCACGCATATGGACGCAGCCGAACTCAGTCTGCTTGCCGAACGCTCCCAGGTGGCGGAACGCAAGTCACAGCTTGCCGGAATCACCACCGTGATTGCCAGCCTTTGCCTCTTCGGCATCGTGCTTTTCACCAACCTCCGCCTGAAGCGCGAAAAGGATCTCGCTCTCGAGGCCAGCCAGGCGAAGAGTACCTTTCTTGCCAACATGAGCCATGAGCTGCGCACCCCGCTCAACGCCATCATCGGTTACAGCGAAATGCTGCAGGAGGAGGCCGAGGAGTCCGGCGATCTCTCCACCGTTCCCGACCTCCAGAAGATTCGCAACTCCGGAAAGCACCTTCTCGAACTGATCAACGCCGTTCTCGATCTGTCCAAGATCGAAGCCGGTAAAATGGATCTCTATCTGGAAACCTTTTCCGTCGCCGCCCTTGCGGACGAGGTCATTTCCATCGTTCAGCCGCTTGCTGAAAAGAACGGCAATCTGCTCCTTAAGACCTGCCCCATCGATATCGGCTCCATGCACGCCGATGTCACCAAAATCCGTCAGGGCTTGCTGAATCTGCTCTCGAACGCTTGCAAGTTCACTGAAAAGGGAACCGTCTCGCTTCTCGTGAAGCGGGAAAGCGTTGAGGGCGTGGATTGGATTACATTCGCCGTCACGGACACCGGCGTCGGGCTTACCGAAGAGCAGGCCCAGAGCCTCTTCGAACCTTTCACGCAAGCTGATTCCTCAACCACCCGCAAATTCGGCGGCACGGGCCTCGGCCTTGCCATCACCCGGCGCTTCGTCCAGATGATGGGCGGCGAAGTTCAGGTTTCTAGCGAGCCCGGCAAGGGCGCCACCTTCACCATTCGCATTCCGGCCAACATCATGGGACGCAAATCGGCCGATGGCTCAACCGAAGCTGTGGCCCAAAACTCACGCGGTTCGCAGAAGAAGAAAGATGCCGGAATTGTGCTGATTATCGATGACGACCCGGCCGTTCACGAGTTGCTTCGCCACTCCATCGGCAAACAGGGCTTTCAGGTGGAAGGCGCGCTCACCGGCGAAGAAGGTCTCCGCATGGCCCGCAAGCTCCGCCCGCAAGCGATCACGCTCGACGTCATGATGCCCGGCATGGATGGCTGGACCGTGCTCTCCAATCTGAAGAACGATCCCGATCTGGCCCACATTCCGGTCATCATGCTGACCATCGTCGACGAGAAGAATCGCGGCTATTCCCTCGGCGCGGCGGATTATCTTACTAAGCCCATCGAACGCGAACGGCTCAGCGCCGTACTGATGCGCTTCCGTAAGACCACAGCAAGCGAAGCTCTTGTTGTAGAGGATGACCCGGGTTCCCGCGACGTGCTGTGCCGTCTTCTGGAAACCGATGGATGGAAAGTGATCCAAGCCGTCAATGGCCGCGAAGCGCTCGACCGGATCACGGAGAAGATCCCCGGCGTCATTCTGCTGGATTTGATGATGCCCGAGATGGACGGATTCGAATTCCTCCAGCAACTGCGGCTTCGCGACGAGTGGAAACTGATTCCCATCATCGTCGTCACCGCGAAAGACCTGACGCTTGAGGAACGCGGCCTTCTGAACGGGCACGTCAGCCGGATCCTGCAAAAAGGTTCATATGACCGCGAAGATCTGGTGGCTGAAGTCGGCCGGCTGGTCGTTACCCGTCTCGGCACCCGTCTCGGCGGTTAGCGAAGTGGTCGAACCCGCCGGGTTTTAACAGCTTATCGTTGAGCAGCACGCGCCCCGCATTCCCGGCAATCATCTCCCCGATTCTCGTCAGCGGAATGCCTTCGAACTCCTCCGGCACGCGAGTCCGCGGACCCACCGTAAACAGCAGCTCATAATCCTCGCCGCCATCGAGGACCTGCGCGGCACTGGCTCCGGGAAACGCGGGAGGCATCCCGATCGCGGCGGAAACCGCGGATTCCCGGCACAGCCTTTCCAGATCGATCGACAGGCCATCGCTCAGATCCATCGCCGCGGTCGCCCTTAGCCGCTTGCGAATGAATTCACCCAACCGCAATCGCGGCTCGATGGCAATATGCCGCTTCCACGCCGCGCCTTTTCCGGTGGCAAGTCCCAACGCCGAACCGCCCAGCATCCCTGAAACATAAATCGCATCCCGCGGCCGGGCGCCCGATCGCCGCAGCGCCTTGCCCACGGGAACCGCGCCGCACACGGCAATGTCGCACGCCACCTTGTCCGCCGCTGCCAGATCGCCCCCCGCCAGCACCGTTCCCGTCCGCGCGGCCAGTTTCAACAGTCCCGCATAGAACGCCGCGACCCAACGCCGGTTTGCCCTCTCCGGCAGGGCCAGCGAGAGCAAACAGAAGCGCGGTTGGCCCCCCATAGCCGCAATGTCGCTTAAGCCGCGCGCCAGCGCCTTGTGCCCTACCTCTCCAGCTTTGTGCGTGTCCCAACGGAAATGGACGTTTTCAAGCAGAAAATCCGTTGTAAACAGAAGCTCTTCTCCGCGCCGGGGCCGGTAGATCGCGCAATCGTCTCCAATCCCCAGCACGACCCCGCTCTTCGCCGGTAACCGCTTTCGCAACCGGTCCAAAATCTCTCGTTCATTC
>JALYXI010000041.1 GCA_030947245.1 Acidobacteriota bacterium | reverse complement strand
GTTATGACAAACAAACTCAGGTATCTAGTAGGGGATTGTTGCTTTAGCGCGATGCGCATCCCAATTTCCGGGGCAGCTGGACGGTACGCTGCCTCTGGGCAACAAAAAATCAATCTAAACAACATTTGAGTAGTAATGAAGAGATTCTCGCGTCGAAGTTGAAATCAAATTATTTCGCCAACCAAGTCCTCAAATCTAGTGATAGAACCCCCAGTTTTTTCCTGCAAGATTCTCGAAAGTACTTCGCTTGGATCCTTACTCAAGGAACTGAACTGCTTTGTTTGGCTGTATAATTAAACACCGATGCACGACCAAGACTCAGGCTAGCTGTCCTGGTAAGGTCCCCATTACGATTGTCGTCGAAGCGAATGAATAACAGATATTGCTGCCCGACCTCTAAAGCGACCGGGGTCTCGGAAGTTTTGACCAACATGCCGTCGATTGTAATAACTCCTCCACTGTTGTGGATAAGAAAAAAGTCATTTGGCGCCGTAAGCTCCGGCGATAGTGCTGGCTCGAAATCAGGCGAGACAAAAGCTGGTAGCGGCCTCTTACTCAGGTTCTCAAGCACTCTCGCCTGATACCAGGTATTTATAGATAATCCGTCGGTCGTCAATCTGGATTTTTTACCGTCGATCTGCACGATTAGAGGCATGTAGACTCGAAGTACTTGTTCAAGGGAATTCACTACGGCGTAGTTACCACTTATCGTCTTTGGTACGGAGATTTCGGACTTGCCTTCACGCTTGGCCAGACTAGCAAGGTCTTTCACTAGCGCGTCATGCATAGAAGTTTGGGCCGAGAGGAAGGTCGCGAAAATCGAGAATGTAAATCCTCGGAAAACAATACTAAATCCGGGCAAATCACGAGAGATTAAAGCTCTCCTAAAGAGAATTAAAATAAGTGGGACGGGTATTAATATATTCATTGTGCCAGTCAAGCGCATTTCGTGTGGAAAATAGTCCTTCAGTACACAGAGGCGCAAGCGAACAACAGGCGTGTCACGTCTTCAAGGGCCAGCAGTTTCATCAAGATATCATTTGTGCCTTGCTGCTCGATTGCCGGGCTATCGCCCCACCAGCACAATCGCCTGCGCTTCAGCCGACTTCCCTTCGCCCACGGAACCCACCTTCTCCGAAGTCTTGAACTTCACCGACACGCGATCCACATCCATTCCCATCACGGAAGCCAACCTCTCCCGGATCGGGACACGATAGTCCTTCAGCTTGGGCCGTTCCAGAATCACCGTGCTATCCACGTTCGCAATGCCCCAGCCGCGCTGACGAACCATCTCGCACGCATGACGCAGAAATTGGAGGCTGTCCGCGCCTTTCCAGCGGAGGTCCGTGTCGGGGAAATGCATGCCGATATCGCCCAGCGCCGCAGCGCCCAGCAGCGCGTCCGTGATGGCGTGCGCAAGCACGTCCGCGTCCGAGTGCCCATCCAGACCGAACTCCGCCGGAATCTCAATACCGCCCAGCACCAGCCGCCGGTCCGGCGCAGTCCGGTGGTTATCCCACCCCAGGCCCGTTCGAAACTCGGTCAAGAAACCTGTTTCACCGGCAATGGATGGGCCACGGCCTCCTGCCGGCGCTCCTGCTCCAGAAATAATCGCGCCAAGTCCATGTCGCCCGGCCTCGTAATCTTGATATTCCGCTCGCTGCCCAGCACCACCCCCACTTGCACCTGTTCCAGCCGCTCCACCAGACTGGATTCATCGGTTCCGGTGAACCCGTCGGCGCGCGCCGCCTCGAACGCCCGCGCAAGAATGTCGCGCCGGAACACCTGCGGTGTCTGGGCCAACACCAGACGCTCCCGCGAGATTGTGCCCCGTACTTTCGCCCCCGTCGCCTGCGCCCCGCTCACCTGCTTGACCGTATCCACCGGAACAATCCCAACAATCGCGGCGCCCGTCAGCGCAGCCTCATCCAGCGCGCGGTTAATGGTATCCAGATCCACAAAAGGCCGCACCGCATCATGAACGGCCACAAGTTCCGTTGCCGCGTCCAACGCCGCGAAGCCGTGCGCCACGGATTCCTGACGGCTGTTCCCGCCTTCCACTACCTTCAACGAAACATCGGAAATTTCCGCCGCCAGCAGTTCCCGTACCCAGTCCAGGTCATCCCGGCGAAGCGCCACCACAATCTCGCAAACCCGGGCGCAGGCCGCAAATTTCCTCACCGTATGCACCAGAATGGGCGAGCCTTCCAGCAACATGAACTGCTTCCTGCTGGTACCCGTGGTGTCCATCGCGCCGCGCACCATACGCGTGCCCAGCCCCGCGGCCGGTAAGATCACTCCTACATTCATACCTTCAGTCTATGCTTCCGGTAGTCTATGCTTCCGGTCTGCGCCGCGCTACGCTTCGCCGGCCGCGTGTTCTTTCCGCGCGATGCCGTCCGGTCCCACCCCATCCCGCGAAGAGTGCACCACATGGGGCCGCTCATCGAACTTCCCGAAGATCATCTTTCCGGCCGTGGTCTGAAGAACGCTGGTCACGCAAATCTCGATGGTTTTCCCGATCAACTTGCGCGCATTGTCCACCACCACCATGGTTCCATCATCCAAATACGCGACGCCCTGGCTGTACTCTTTGCCTTCCTTCAGAATGAACACCCGCATCACTTCGCCGGGCAGTACAACCGGCTTCAGGGAATTGGCAAGCTCGTTCAAATTCAAGACTTCCACGCCGCGAACCTGAGCCACCTTATTCAGGTTGAAATCGTTCGTCACAATCTTGCAGTCGTATACCTTGGCCAGTTCAATCAGCTTCAGATCCACTTCCCTCACTTGCGGAAAGTCTTCTTCGGTAATCTGAATATCCAGGTTACTCATCTTCTGCAGCCTTTGCAGTACGTCCAAGCCCCGCCGGCCCCGGTTGCGCTTTGCCGAATCGGCTGAATCCGCGACAAACTGCAATTCCCGGAGCACGAATTGCGGAATCACTACAACACCGTCCAGAAACCCGGTTTCCGCCACATCCGCCACGCGCCCGTCGATAATCACGCTCGTATCCAGAATCTTGAAGGAACGTTTGGCGCCGCTGATTTCCCCTCCGAATACTCCGCCCAGAGCGGAAAGATTCAACAATTCACCCTTATTCGCTCCCACAGCCAGTCCCAAGTACACCAGCCACAGCAGCAGCCCAACCTCGAAAAAGTGAAGTGTTGTGGAGTTGTTCGGGTTCACCCGCGCCAGAACCACCGCCATCAGGAACGCGATGGAACAACCGGTCACCGCTCCAATCACGGCCCCGACCAGGCGCTTCAATGTGACTTTTCCCAGCCGGATTTCAAATAGAATGACGATGAGGGCTACCAGTGCGCCGCCGAAAGCCGCCAACAAGGGAGACGCCTGCATGGGTCGGAAGTAATAAGCGCATGCGCTGGTAACGAGAACAAAGACGACGCGAAATAAAGTCAGGTCGAGCACGGGATCACCTTAGGCGCGGGCGAACAAAGAACGCTGCAAGATCTTACCACGCCTGAAAGTGGGCCACTTCTCTATTTTTGACCGGGCTTTACATCCAAACTCCGCGTCAGATCCTCGGGAAGAATCTCCACGCGGGCTCCTTGTGCTGGAACATCCACTTTGGCCGTCCACATCAACGCGTTTACCACCATGCGCCGGAAATCCTGGTTTTCCCAGTTGGCGTTGAAGTGACCGCCGTCGAAACCGAAGCCGCGCCCCCCATCCGCACGCTCCACTACCCAGGAAACCACTTCTTTGGAAGGAGCGGCAGGTGGGAGTTCCGCCGTCAGGATGGGAATCCGCCGCGTGTCGCCCTCACGAAAATGAATCTTGAAGTACCACTCGTCTTTCGCCTGGAAATTCTTCCACCCGCGCGAGATAGGATGACTGGGCGTCGCCTGGGTCACCAGGACATCGTTGATCGGGTTTTTCGAAACTTTGTCCTCGTAGTAGCCTCCAATCCATTCCAGGAATTCATCCCCGCCCTTGTCCTTAGGAATCTCGACGCCGTAGTGCAGGCACGCGATCCCCACTCCTTTCGCGGCAAGTTTCCCGATAGTCTGCAGGTGATCGCCTTGAATAATGGGATGCTTCGCGCCACCATCCATATAGAAGACAATCTCCGCCGCGCCCTCGAATACGGATTCGTCCTGCGGCCAGCCACCCTTCACCACCACGCTGGTCACGCCCTGGTTCTGCTTCAGGCACTTGTCCAGTAGTTCCATCCCGTTGTTGAACTCATGTTCCCCGGGCTTGTGGCTGGGCGTGCCGGCGATCAGAACAATTTTGGCTGGCAAGGCCGCGGCGCACACCGCGGCAAATACCAGGAAACCGAGGACAAATCGTTTCATCGAAGAACATCTTACCCAATCCGGACTCGCCAATGGCGATTAGAATGAAATTTGCGAATCGGCATAGACTCCGGAGGGACCTTTACCGATTTCGCCGTACTCCATCGCTCAGGCCGTCTTGAAACATTCAAGCTCCGCTCCGATCCGGCCAATCCCGCGGCCGTCATCCTCCGGGGAATCGAACGGGCAGCCCAAGGAACTCCGGCCGCCGCTGTAGTTCACGGTTCCACAGTCGCCACCAACGCACTGCTGGAACGCAAAGGCGCCCGCACCGCGTTCGTGACAACGGCGGGCTTTGAAGACCTGCTCACAATTGGCCGCCAGTACCGGCCCGAGCTATATAATCTGACACCGCCTCCACGCAGGGAACTGGTGCCCGAAGCCCTTCGTTTCGGCGTTACGGAACGCATGCTCTTCGACGGCGCCGCGCTCCTTGCCCCGAGCGGTCTCGAAGAACTGGCGGAACGCGTGTCGCTTTCGGGAGCCGAATCGGTCGCCGTCTGCCTGCTCCATTCCTACGAAAATCCTGCTCATGAAAGAGCGGTTCTCGCCGCCCTTTCGGGCGCGGGCTATATCTGCGCCTCACATGAAATCTCGCCCGAGTTCCGCGAGTTCGAACGCGCTTCCACAACAGTCATCAACGCTTACGTCGGTCCCCTGATGGACCGGTACCTGGGTGAATTGGAGCGGCTCTGCCCATTCCCTGTCGCCATCATGCAGTCGAATGGCGGCTTTCTCACCGCCTCCGAAGCACGCCTGCAGGCTGCCCGCACGATCCTGTCCGGTCCAGCGGGTGGCATTGTCGGGGCAACTGCCATGGCTGCGGCCAGCGGTTTCGAAAGGGCTCTCACCTTCGATATGGGCGGCACGTCCACGGACGTCAGTCTGGCGGAGCGCCATCCGCGTCTCACCACTGAGGCCTACATCGACGGCTACCCCGTGCGCCTCCCGATGCTCGATATTCATACCGTTGGGTCGGGCGGCGGCTCCCTTGCACGGGTGGACGAAGGCGGCCGCCTGCTAGTGGGCCCGGAAAGCGCGGGGTCCAACCCCGGCCCTGCGTGCTATGGAACCGGCACGCTAGCCACCGTCACAGACGCCCACGTAGTGCTTGGCCGTATTGCCGCGAACCAGTTCTTGGGCGGCGCAATGCGGATTTACCCCGAGCGCGCCGAAGTAGCGGTAAGCCAAATCGCTGCCGCTATGCAATGCTCTGTTGTCGACGCCGCCCTAGGGATCCTCCGCATTGCAAACGCCAACATGGAGCGCGCCATCCGCGTTGTATCCGTCGAACGCGGAGAAGATCCGCGCGATTTCCCGCTGGTTGCGTTTGGGGGCTGCGGAGGATTGCACGCCTGCGAAATGGCCGAAGAACTCGGCATCTCCACCGTTCTTATACCCCAACATGCCGGTGTCCTCTCCGCGCTGGGCATGTTGCTCGCGGACCGCACGCGCGATTACTCCGCCGCGGCGCTCAAAGCCCCCAGGCCGGAACTCCGCTTCGAACCGCTCGAACAGCAAGCCCAAAGGGACTTGCCCGGAGCCATCCTGCACCGTTCCGTCGATATCCGCTACGCGGGCCAAAGCTATGAGTTGACCGTTCCCTGGAGCCCCGCGCAACCGGATGAGCCCTTCCACCGCGAACACCACCGCGTCTACGGCTACAGCGACCCCACCCGCCCCACGGAAATTGTCGCTGTCCGTCTCCGGGCGGTACTCCCGGAGATCAAACCCGCACTGCAACCACAAGCCGCCGCCGCGCACGCCGCCCCGGCAATCCGGCGTGTCCAAGTGGGCCGTAAATGGCAGAAAATTCCCGCACTCGAACGCTCCGGCTTGCAGCATGCCATCCCCGGACCCGCCCTTATCCTCGATTACGGCTCCACCACTCTTCTCCCGAACCGCTGGACTGCCACCCCGGACTCAGCCGGAAACCTGATTCTCACCGCATGAGCCACAAATCCACTCCCGCCGAAATCCGCGCCCGCTTCGATGCGGATGTGGAGCGATTCTCCAATCTCGAAACCGGTCAGACCGCCACGGTGGACGCCGCCCTTGCTTTGGAGTTGGTCGCCCGCGCCGCCGCAGTCTCCACGCCACACGCCAAATCCGTTCTCGATCTCGGCTGTGGCGCCGGCAACTTCACCTTGAAACTGCTGGAACATTTGCCCGCACTGAGTTGCACCTTGGTCGACCTCAGCCTTCCTATGTTGGCGCGCGCCCGCGAACGCGTCGCCGCGGTTACCTCATCTTCAGTCGAAACTCTTCAGGGCGACTTGCGCGAACTCGGCCTCGGAACTGCCCGGCACGACATCATTCTCGCCGCAGCCGTTCTCCATCACCTCCGTGAGGAGCACGAATGGCGGGCAGTCTTCGCCCGGCTTTACGCCGCGCTCCGTCCCGGCGGTACTCTCTGGATCTTCGACCTGGTCGCTCACGAAATTCCAGCCGTTCAGGATCTTCTTTGGGAGAGTTATGGAGCTTACCTTTCCGCCCTCAAAGATGACAGTTATCGCGACCGGGTCTTCGCCTACATCAACCGCGAAGACTCCCCCCGCCCGCTCACCTTCCAGTCCGAATTATTGCGAGCGGCGGGCTTCGCGCAGGTCGACATTCTCCACAAGAACTCCTGTTTCGCGGCCTTCGGCGCCCGCAAGGCCCTTGACGACAATCTCCTGAGGCCGGTAAGAATCTGATTCAAACACTTCCACCCACTGCCCTGCCATCGTCCACCGCGCCGCGGAGTGCATAGGCAGCATCTTCACAATCTCCGAAGCGGTCGCCTGCCGTTCATACCCGTAGTACTTCACTAGAAACGCGCGAACCCAACGGTTCTCCAGGAGATGCAGCGGGTCCCAAGTGGTCGAGTACACAACCAATGCATCCGGAGGATTTTTCTCAAGATCTCGCAGGCTCTTCAAGCTGAAGTCCTCCGTTTCCCGGATTTTCATCGCATGCGGCACGTAGCCGAAATCCGGCCGCCTCAGCACCCCGGCAAGCGGAAACATCGTCGCGATCACCGCTCCCGGATACCGGTCTGCAACGTAATCCGCCGCCTTCTGATCCAGAGTCACGAAACTGGCGAAGCCAAGATTATTTTCCCAGGGAAACGGGTACAACGGATTCAGAAAATTGGCCGCAATCAGCATCACGGTCAGCATCGCCGTTCCCACGAGCCTCCAGGCTCCCGGCACGGCCGCCAGTCCCGCCGCAAAGGCAATATAAAGGAGCGGCAGCAGCGGCAGCAGATAGCGCTCCAGCACCGCACCGCCGAATGCGCTAATCAGCAGGATGTGCGCCGCCGCAAACAGCCCGGCCACGCCCCACGCCCGCGTGCGGAACAGACGCGTATGCCGCCATACCCACACCACCGCAGCCGTACCCACCCAATGCCCGGATCCAACAAACAGGTAATAGAACCGGCGCGCCAGAGCCAGCCCAAACCGCACGGGATGCAGACTGTAAAAGGCGTTGTACTGTTCGAACGAAGCATTCCCGCCCCAATGGCCGGTCGCCCGGTGCAGCGCGAACAGCCACACCGCCAGCGGCGCCAGCGGCGCTGTAAACAGCAACGCCTCCCGCCACCGCCGTTCCCGCAGCAGCAAAAAGCCGAACAACGCGGGCAGCGCAAGCCCGGTCTCTTTCGCCATCACCAGCGCAACGCATGCCAGAGCGGCGCTCCTCATCCGGTTCTGCAGGAACAGCAGCAGTCCCAGCGTGGTGAACACCATCGCCGGCATGTCCAACTGCGCCATCATGCTTTGCGCGACAAACAAGGGTGAGAGCACCAGGAAAAGCAGCGCCGTGAACGCCGGCAACCCCGGTGTTTCCCGTCCCATCTCAATCGCCAGCAGAAACGTAAACAGCGCCCCCAGGCTCCCCAGCAGCAGCATCGCTACGCGCGTCGCAACCACTGAGTATCCGGATAAGTGCCAGAATCCGGCCAGATAAGCCATTACGCCCGGCGGGTGAATGTTCGGAACTGTGGTGAACGGGATCCACGCGCCGAACTGAAACAGATCGAGCGAGGCAGGGACAAACTGCCCCACCTCATCCCAATAAAAGCGAAGCCGGAACAATGGCGCATGGATCAAAAACACCACGGCCGTAATCAGCGCAAAAAAGAATATGTAAACCCCGGGACGGATGCGCCGGGCCTCATCCACCACCGTTTACTGCACCAGCCCGGCGCCTGCCTGCGGTTCCAGTTTAATTTCGCCGAACGCGGCTTCATACTGGGTTACGTTCTGCTGCAGCACGTTAAGCAGGGCCTTGGCTTGCTGCGGACTCACATACACGCCCTGAAAATTCTGAATGCTCACGCGGTCAGCCGCGGTTTGGGTCACAAGGCCGAACATCAGAAAGAAATCCCACAAATTGACCCGGATCTGCACGCTGTTCGCATAACTTTCGCGGTACTCCGGGGTTTTCTCCAGTTGAATATTCGTGGGCGCCTGATTCATAGATCCTCATTTTAACCTTTGCGCCGTTTTGTCTACGTAACCGCCCTCGCTACCCCAAACGTCCTTATGTTCATGCGCTTCCGGCCCTGGGCCATCATCTTCCTCCTTGCGTCGTCCCTTTATGCCGCTACTACAACAACAACACGATACGCCCTCATTCTGGAAGCGCCTCCGGCCGCGGCGCCGCGCGAAAGCTCTTCCCGCCTTGCCTCTGAATTCCGCCGTGAAACCATTGCCGCCGCACAGAATTCCCTACGCGTCAATCTGGCCTCCCGCCATATCCCGGTCACTGGCGCCGTGCAGACACTGCTGAACGCCGTCTTCGTGGAAGCCACCCCGGACCAATTGGCTACGCTGCGTTCTCTCCCGGGAGTTCAGTCCGTCGTTCGCCTCGGTATGCGGCATCCGCATTTGGACCGTGCAGCCGGGCTCATCAATGCGCCCGCGGCATGGAATACGCTGGGTGGCATCCCAAACGCGGGACTCGGTCTCAAAATCGGAATCATCGATACCGGAATCGACCAGACCCATCCCGGTTTCAATGATCCGTCTCTTCCCGCGCAGCCTCACATCTGCACCGGCGCGGACTGCGCCTTCACCAACAATAAAATAATCGTCGCGCGCTCCTACATCCGGAGCCTCGGCGCGGGCACCCCGCCCAACCCCGCCGCCAATTCGCGCCCGGACGATTTCTCTCCCCGCGACCACGTCGGCCACGGAACCGCCGTTGCGATGGTTGCCGCCGGAAATACCAACACCGGTCCGAACGGTGTCATCACCGGCATCGCTCCTAAAGCGTATCTGGGAAATTACAAGGTGTACGGAACGAACTTCGTGAACGGAGGGGCTTCGGACGATGTCCTCATCCGCGCTCTGGAAGACGCCTTCAACGACGGCATGGACGTCGTCAACCTTTCATCCGGCTCCTACGCATTTTCCGGCGCACTCGATTCCGGCGCCGTCTGTGGCAACGATCCCGGCGTGCCCTGCGATCTTCTCGCAACCACCTACGACACAGCGGTCCGCAACGGCCTGGTAGTCGTTGTGTCAGCCGGAAATGAGGGCGATACGGGCCAGCACACTCCCACCCTCGCCACGGTAAACAGCCCTTCCACCGCGCCCGGGGCGCTCTCGGTTGCGGCGTCCACCAACTCGCATATCTTCCTAAACGGCATTTTTGTGAACGGAAATTCCGTCCCCGCTCCGCTTCTCTCCATTGCCGCGGAGTTTGGAGATGGTCCCGTTCCCCCGAATCCACTCACCGCTCCCCTGAAGGACGCTGGCGCCGTTGGTGACCCGCAGGCCTGCTCGGCGCTTCCCGCGCATTCTCTCGATGGAGTAATCGCCATTGTCCAGAGAAGCTCCAATTGCCGCTTCGCGAACAAGGTCCAGAACGCGCAAGTCGCCGGCGCGGTCGCCGTCATTTTTACTCTCGCGAGCGCAACTGACCAGTTGGTTGTCCCAAGCGGACTCACCGCCACCAACATTCCCTCTGTGCTGATCGGCCAGACGGATGGCCAGACGCTTCGGGGCTACGCCGCCGCGAATCCCGGCGTTACCGTCACACTGGATCTCAACTTTTTAATCGCTCAGGAAGCCACTCCGGACCGGATTGCCTCGTTCTCTTCGCGCGGTCCCGCCCTCAACGGCGCAGGTATAAAGCCCGAACTGACGGCCGTCGGAACGGATGTCTACATGGCGGCCGAACGAACCGATTCCTCGGGGGACCTTTATAGTCCGAATGGCTACTCCGCCGCCTCCGGCACCAGCTTTTCAAGCCCCATGGTGGCCGGCGCCGCCGCGCTGGTGAAGCAGAAGCACCCGAACTGGTCCACCGCGCAAATCAGGTCCGCGCTGGTGAACACCGCCGCTTCCGCAGTTCTGAAAGATGGCTCCGCGGCCGCTTCCATCACCGCGCAAGGTTCGGGCAAACTGGACGCCGCCGCCGCGGTGAATGCTTCAGTAACGGTATCGCAGCCGACGGTCTTTTTTGGAGCGCTCTCCGCGGCGAACCTGCCGCAACCCGTTCCCATTCAAGTAGCCAACACCGGAACGACTGCGCTCAACCTTGTTGCCGCCGCGCCCGCGCCGGTCGCCATACAGAATGCATCCCTGGCGCTGCAACCGGGCCAGACCGGTACCATCATAGTGAGCCTCCCCGTGACGCTGCCCCCGGCGGGCAGCTACAGCGGTCAAATTACTCTGTCAGGCGCGCCCGGGCCCGTCCACATCCCCTATGTTTACGTGGTGGGAAGCGGCGTCGCTTACGACATCGTGGCTCTGGCGGGCGATGGCAATACCGGCACAGTAGGCCAAGTGCTTCCCGACGGGGAGGTCGCCTTTCAGGTCATCGATAAATACGGCGTCCCGGTTCCCGATCTGCCGGTCCGCTTCTCCGTCACTCGCGGCGGCGGAGCCATTTCAAACGCGGACACCACAACCAATCCATTCGGAATCGCTCAAGCAGTGGCGAAGTTCGGCCCGGCCCCCGGCAGCAATATCTTTACCGGCGCCGCGGGTGGCCTGACCGTGCAGTTCCAGGATGACGCCCGCGCGCAACCCACCATTGCGATGGGCGGGATTGTGGACGCGGCTAGTTCTCAACTCGGGAGTGGAATCGTTCCGGGCTCGTACATTTCCATTTACGGCACGGGATTGAGCGATTCCAGCTCCGTTGCCACCACCGCGGCGCTTCCTCTCGCGCTCGATTCCGTCAGCGTCAGCTTTGACGTGCCCTCCGCCAACTTGAGCGCCCCGGGCTATCTCTATTACGTCAGCCCCGGCCAGGTGAATGTCCAGGTGCCGTGGGAGCTCGCCGGCCAGACATCGGTTCAGATCAAAGTCTCGATCGATCAATCCTCAGGAACCGTCCTGACCGTTCCTGTCGTCCCCGTCGCTCCGGCGCTCTTCGTCTACGGTCAGTCGCTTGCCGCCGCGCTCGATCAGAACGCCCTCCTCATCGGCGCCGCGAATCCGGCCCGGCGGGGTAGCACGGTTAGCCTCTTCGCAAACTCGCTCGGCCAGGTTTCGAATCAACCGGCAACCGGAGATCCCGCTCCTTCTTCACCTCTCGCCCAAACCGTAACAGGGCCCACCGTCACGGTCGGGGGCATTCCCGCAGCGGTCCAGTTCAGCGGCCTCGCTCCCGGTTTTTCCGGGCTCTACCAAGTGAATATCGCTATCCCGGCAAACGTGCCCGCAGGCGTTCAACCCGTAGTCATCACAGCCGGCGGCGTGGCTTCCCCCGCAGCCCGGCTCAACGTACAATAAATCAGTCATGCGTCTTCCGATCCTTCTTGTTCTGGCGGGATGCACCTGCGCCGCGCAACGCCCGCATCTTTCCCGCAAACCGGCCGCCGCTTCCGACACTTCATCGAACGAAAAGCTGGTCACGCTCACGGGAACGGTAAGCCAGATCGACGACAAATCGCTGGTTCTTGAAGAAACGGACACGCGAATTCTCACCTGCAAGTTGGTTTCGTCCACCAAGCTGCCCGCCCAAAAGATCAATCCGGGCGATCGTGTCCGCATTAGCGCCCGGCAGGATGCGGAAGCCTTCCTCACAGCCGAAGCAGTGGAAGTGGATAGCAGCGCGAAGTCCGGGACCACCCTCCCGGCATCGGCCTCGGTTGTAACCGCGTCCAACACTCCGTCTGCGCCCGCTCCTCCCACGCCCGATCCAGTGATCTACAAACCCGCTAAGAAGGACCCCGACGATGAAGGGCCCCCTCATCTTCGCTACGGAAAGCCGAAACCGCGCCCTTACACCGAACCGGCGGAAGAAACCGCCGCTGCTTCCGCGCCCTCCGTCCC
>JALYXI010000456.1 GCA_030947245.1 Acidobacteriota bacterium | reverse complement strand
CCGTTGGCAGCTTAAGCGTAACTTGACGTTGAACCTGGGCCTCCGATACGAGCTGTACCCGCTGGTACGCCGCTCTCACACTGGCCTGGGCCGGTACGATCTCGCCACGAACCAAATCGTGATTGGCGATGTGGGCGGTAATGATCCCAACGCAGGCGTCACCGTGAACCACAAAATGTTTGCTCCGCGTTTGGGCGTTGCTTACCGGATCGGGAATTCCACCGTAGTACGCGCCGGTTACGGCATCAGCTACGATCCTCTGCCGATGGCCCGAGTCTTCCGGGATCCCTACCCGCTGACCGTTGTGCAGAACTTTGTTTCGCCGAATAGTTTTGTGCCTTACGGCTTACTCTCCGCCGGAATCCCGGATCTCTTCGTACCGGATTCGTCCACCGGAAGAGCTCCCGTTCCCGGCACCGCCGTCATCAGCCGTAGCCCGTTTGCCGGCCCCCTTCATCGGGGCTACATCCAGTCCTACAATCTTTCTCTGGAACGAGAGCTCCCTTTGGGAGTTGTGGCGAGCGTTGCCTACGTGGGCACCGCGACCACCCACCAATTCGCAGACCACGAACTGAATGCCGGATTCCCGGGTAGCGGGACTGCCGGGTTGCCGCTCAATGTTCAGTTAGGCCGCACGGTATCCACGCTGTTTGAAGATGGCTGGTTGAGTTCCCACTACAACTCTCTCCAGGTTAGTTTTCAGCGGCGCTTCAGCGGAGGATTGCTGATCAAGGGCGCCTACACATTCTCAAAGGCGATTGATATGGTTGACGACGACGGACGCGCCGGTCTGCTGTTTAACTATGCTCCGATGATCCGGAGAAATGAGGCTGTGGCCGGATTTGATATCCCGCATAATTTCCAAGCCGGCTGGGTGTACGATCTGCCTTTTGGCAAGGGTAAGCCTTACGCGAGCACCGGGTTTGCAGGCAGGTTGATTGCCGGCTGGCAAGTCAATGGAACCTTGGGGGCGTACTCCGGAACTCCCTTTACGGTGACTGCATCAGGAGCTTCCCTGAATGCGCCGAATAATACACAGACTGCCGATCAGATTAAACCTACCGTGGCCAAATTGGGCGGGATTGGAACGGGTAGTCCGTACTACGATCCGGGCGCCTTTGCCCCGGTCAGGGACGTACGGTTCGGAACCTCAGGACGCAACATCCTGCGCGCCCCCAGCGTGTTCAACACGAATCTCAGTCTTTTCCGGACCTTCCCAATCGCGGAGCGAGTGAACCTTCAGTTTCGCGCGGAGTCATTCAACTTCACGAACACGGCGCATTTCCTAACTCCGAGCGCAAACGCATCTTCGGGAAACTTCCTTGTCATCACCGCTGCCAGTCAAGATCAGCGGCAGTTCCGCCTTGGGCTGAGACTGTCATTCTAGGAGAACCGGGACGGCATGAAATGAAAAGGCGACTGCTGGCATTCGCTTTCGCGTGCATGACGGGAGTTGCAGCGGAGCGGGATTTCAATGGACGTTGGGACATTCGGGTCAATGACACTCAGCATCCCAGGGCGGAGATGAACTCACATTTGTCTTCGTCCCCACGCCCGCGGAGCGGCGTGCGCGCCTCTGCGAATGGCAGTCTTGTGAGGTCAGGCTGGTGGGACGCGACGTTACAATGACATTACAATTACGATCGTCAACAAATAATACATGACCTCACGCAGAATCTTCGCTGGAGTCGTACTGAGCGGTTTCGCTACCAAGCTGACCGCATCGGGACTCGATTCGAAAGTGAACGGTGTGCAAATTGGCGTGCAGTCCTACAGCTTTCGGGATCGTCCGCTGGATGCGATGATTACGGCCATCGCAGACACCGGATTAAGTGAGTGCGAACTGTGGCAAGGACACGTAGAACCCAAATTTTCCGGGGCGGATGCGCGAGCAGATCTGCGCAAATGGCGAACCAGTGCGCCACTGGACGCGTTCGTCCGGATACGTGACAAGTTCCGCAAAGCCGGAATCGCGTTGTCAGCGTACAACTATAGCTTCCGCGATGATTTCACGCCTCAGGAGATCGAGCGCGGATTTGAAATGGCGCGCGCGCTGGGCGTCAACGCACTCACCGCCTCCTCCACGGTCTCGGTCACAAAACGGGTTGCGCCGGTAGCCGCGAAACATAAAATGATGGTCGGCATGCACGGGCATGATAATCTCGCGGATCCCAATGAGTTTGCCAGGCCTGAAAGCTTCATAACGGCGATGAAAGAGTCCAAATGGATCGGGGTAAATCTCGATATCGGGCACTTCATCGCTGCCGGTTACGATCCGGTCGCGTTCCTCAAGAGCTATCATGATCGGGTTGTCACTCTGCACATCAAAGATCGCAAGAAAAACCAGGGCCCGAACATGCCCTTTGGCCATGGAGACACGCCGGTGAAAGAAGTGCTGCAAGTATTGAAACAAGCGCACTGGGGAATCCCCGCTAACATTGAGTACGCCTACAAAGGCGGCGATCCAGTTGCGGAAGTTAGAAAATGTTACGAGTTCTGCAAAGAGGCTTTAGCTTAATCAACAAGGGAGCAGAGTTTTATGTCATTCAGCCGACGTCATTTTATTGAAGCCAGTGGATTAGCCCTGGGCCAGGCAGCATTGGCTCAAAGTCCTCCGAGGCGGATTTCGGCCAACGATCGTATCCAGCTTGGGTGCATCGGGTTTGGAATCATGGGTCAGGGGGACGTGAAAACGGCCGTGGCAATACCAGGCGTGGAACTGGTAGCCGTGGCCGATGTCTACGATGGCCGCTTGACCCTGGCAAGGGAGCGTTACGGAGACCGCGTGTTTACCACGCGCGATCACCGCGAGTTGCTTGCCCGGCCCAACGTAGATGCTGTAATTGTGGCCACGCCGGATCACTGGCACGCGCGAATCGCCTCGGACGCCATGCTCGCGGGTAAAGATGTTTACTGTCAGAAGCCGATGGTCAAGAAGGTGGAAGACGGACATCTCGTCATTGACACGCAGAAGAAGACCGATCGGATTCTCCAGGTTGGAAGCCAACGGGTCAGTTCGATTCTTTACGCAAAAGCAAAAGAGTTGATCAAGAGCGGCGCCATAGGTGAAGTGCACTTGATCGAAGCATTCTGGAACCGGAATTCACCCCTGGGCGCCTGGCAGTATTCCATTCCGCCCGATGCCTCACCGCAAACGGTCGATTGGGACCGGTTCCTGGGGAGCGCTCCCAAGCGGCCCTTTGAAGCGGTTCGCCTGTTCCGCTGGCGCAACTATCGCGATTACGGAACCGGGATTGCCGGGGATCTATTCGTCCACCAGTTCAGCGGAATCCACTTCGTTATGGATTCCATTGGACCCCAGCGCGTCTCGGCCAGCGGCGGCACCTACTATTGGAAAGACGGCCGGGATGTCCCTGACCTGATGATGGGCATGTACGACTACCCCAAGGCAGACACCCACCCGCCGTTCCAAATCAGCCTCCGCGTGAATTTCGAAGCCGGCGGCTCAGGCGGGGATGGCTCGGGATTTCGCTTCATCGGCACCGAAGGCGTTCTGAATCTTTCGGTCGGCAACTCGGTAGTGCTTTCGCGGCAGAAACGGACGGCGAACCCGGGAACCACGGCAAACACATTCTCGAAAGCAATGGCCGACAAAATATTGGCGGAGAATCACCGAATGTATCCGGAGGCCGAGACTTCCATCGATTCGATCCGCCCGCGAACCGAGGAAACATTCATGCTCCCTGCCGGCTATTCCGAGCAGGTTGCGCATCATCAGAACTTCTACAACGCGGTGCGAACCCGCAAGCCTGTTGTAGAAGATCCGGTTTTCGGTTTGCGCGCGGCCGGTCCCGCGTTACTGTCCAACATGTCTTATTTCGAGCAGCGGATGATTGAGTGGGATCCGTTAAACATGAAGATTAAGAGTTGAGGTGCGGACTCACTCGTGGCGGCAGTTCCTATAAGATGGGCTTGCAAGCGCATGTAATCCGTCGAAATATTTCTCTCAAAGGAGTTCGCTATGGTAACGACGCAATTCCCTGTGACGCCCCACGTGGCGCGTTTTCTCGACAGTCCCAAGCGGCTGTTGATCGGCAATGAATGGGTAGACTCTATCTCCGGCAAACAGTTTCCTGTTTATAACCCCGCTACCGGTGAGGTACTGGCGAAGGTTGCCGAAGGAGAGGCGCACGACATCGATCTGGCGGTGAAGGCCGCGGGTAAAGCCTTTCACTCCGGACCGTGGAAGGACTTTACTCCTTCCGAGCGTGGCCGTTTGTTGTGGAAGCTAGGCGATCTGATCGAGAAACATTTGGACGAGTTCGCCGAGTTGGAAGCGCTCGACAATGGCAAGCCGATGACCGTGGCGCGCGCGGCCGATGTGCCGTTGGCAGCGGACTTGTTCCGCTACATGGCTGGCTGGGCAACTAAAATCGAGGGCAACACCATTCCTCTTTCTGTTCCATACACGCCGGGGGCTCAATACATGGCCTATACGCGTGTCGAACCGGTCGGCGTCGTGGGGCAAATCATCCCCTGGAATTTCCCTTTGTTAATGGCTGCGTGGAAGATGGGCCCCGCGCTCGCAGCGGGATGCACGGTGATTCTCAAGCCGGCGGAACAGACTCCTCTTTCCGCGCTCAGGCTTGGCGACTTGATTTTGGAAGCGGGTTTCCCGGACGGCGTGGTCAATATAGTCACGGGTTATGGCGAGGCCGGCGCGGCATTGGCTGCGCATCCCCGCGTCGATAAGGTGGCGTTTACCGGTTCCACGGAAGTTGGCAAGCTGGTACTGCAAGCGGCTTCCGGCAATTTGAAGAAGGTCTCCTTGGAACTGGGCGGCAAGTCCCCGAATGTCGTTTTCGGCGATGCGGATCTTGACCAGGCGATCGCGGGCGCGGCCAGCGCAATCTTTTTTAACCAGGGGCAGGTTTGCTGCGCGGGTTCACGGCTCTATATCGAGAAGCCGGTTTTTGATCGCGTTGTTGAAGGAATTGCCGACCGCGCGAAGAAGATTCGCGTGCGCGCGGGACTCGATCCGGAGAGCGACATGGGTCCGCTTGTTTCGCAGGAGCAATTGGAGCGCGTTTGCGGCTACCTGGATACCGGCCGCACTGAAGGGGCACGGGCAGTAGCAGGCGGGGCAAAGATCGGCGATCGGGGCTACTTCGTTCAACCTACCGTTCTGGTCGGAATGCCGCACGAATCCAGAGTCCATCAAGAAGAAATCTTCGGGCCGGTGGTGACCGCCGTTCCGTTTAACGACATGGAGGAGCTGGTTCCCCGCGCGAACGAATCGGTTTACGGCTTAGCGGCCGGCATTTGGACTAACGATCTCGGTAAAGCGCACCGGCTTGCCGCGGAAATGCAAGCGGGTACTGTCTGGATCAACTGCTTCAACATCTTCGATGCGGCATTGCCGTTCGGCGGATACAAGCAGTCCGGATGGGGCCGCGAGATGGGTCACGACGTGATTGAGCTTTACACGCAAAAGAAGGCCGTCTGTATTCGGATCTGACGAACTTTGCGGGCTGGGGATCTTAGCCGGAACCACGGGCTTCCCCTTGCCGCATCGTCATTCTGCCGCGAGAAGTTGATCCGGCTCACGGATGCCGGGCCAGGGGCGTGCGCACGAAGCGAACAGTATTGCTGTGAACTTCATCGCGTCGGCCTTGCGCCAAATTTTCCTTTAACTGTTCGGCAGCCTGTCTTGCCTCTTCCTTGCGGCCCAGTTTGCGAAGTGCGAGTACAAGTTGATTTAACGCGATGCGATCCGACGGATTTTGGGCAAGCGCTTTGCGCGATTCCGTCACGGCGGCTTCGCCGTTTCCCTCCTGCAATTCCAGCTTTCCCAGCAGTGCATGCGCTTGCGACATTTCCGGCTTCAAGCGTATTGCGGTTTCCAGACAGGTACGTGCCTCAGAGCGCCCGCCGGCGGCCAGCTCCTGCCTCTTGAGAAGGACATCGGCAAGCAGGAAATGGAGGACGGCGTTGTCCGGTGACGCTTTGAGCTTGGGCCGGAGAACAGCTTCGGCCTGGTCCAGTTGGTCCTGCTGTTCATAGAGAAGAGAGAGCCCGGCCTGGCCATAGAACTCGCTGGGAGCCAGTTGGCTGGCCCTCTCAAAATCGGCGGCCGCCTGCTCGGGCTCAGAGGACTGCGCCTTGATGGCTCCGCGCATCGTGTAGAGCGCGGCGGAACGGGGAAGGGACACAAGGCCCGCATTTACGACATCGGCGGCCACCTGAAAAGATTGGTGCTCCAGACAGAGCGATGCAAGGTCGATGTAGTTGGCTTCGGCCGCGGGATTCAGCCGCATGGCCTCGCGGTAAGCGTTCACAGCATCGGCAAACCTCTCCTGTGTTGTGAAGATCGCCGCGCGCAGATTCATGGCGGCCCCATCTTTCGGAAGATGGGTTAGCAGAGACAAGGCGCGAGCTTCAGCGCCGCTCAAGTGCTCGGCCGCGGCGAGTTGAAGGGTGAGGCGGCGATCACCCGGGCGAAGTTGAAGGGCTTGGCTGAGTTTGGCCGCGGCCACAACCGGCTGGTTTTCCTGCACTAAACATTCGCCCCATCGCGCGAGCGCGTCCGCGTTGCCGGCGAGAGCAACAGAGGCTGTAGCGAAATGAGAGTTTGCCGCCCGGCAATCCTGAGCTTCATAGGCCAAAGCACCGGCCATCGCGTGGGCTGTCGGGTTGGCCGGAGATTGTTCCAGGATGCGATTCAAATAAGCGGCGGCGCGTGGATCACGACTGTTATAAGCGATTTCAGCCGCAGCCTGGAGAGCCTGGAGAAACTTCGGTGAAATCGCAAGCGATTTATCGAAGCTTTCCAAGCTTTCAGGAATACGGCCGAGACGGCTTAAAGCGGACGCCCGCGCCGCCCAGAGACGGGGATTACCGGGCTCCTCCCGAACGCGCGCGTCCAGCGTTTCAAGCGTCTTCGAGTCTTCCTGGGCCACCGCCGCTGTGCACGATAGCGGGAGCGCCAACGCGATAACCAGGGAAAGCCGGAACGGCATCAGATCCACAATACCAGTGCCACGCTTTCAATCGGCCGATCAGAATACCAGGCGCGCACTCGCGAAGCATGTCCCGAAGCATTGACAGGCTGGAAGACCGGGTATATGATCCATCAACTAAGCCGTCTAAGGAGAGAAATCATGGGAGTTGCAGTCCTAAGAGCCGCAGTCGCATATACATTGTGCGCTGGTGCGCTCTGCTTCGGCCAGTTTTCGAGTAATATCCAGGGCGTCGTTCAGGACCAAACGCAAGCTTCTATCGCGGGCGCAACGATCAAGTTACGCAACGTGTCCACGGACGTTTCGTTAACAGCAAAAA
>JALYXI010000028.1 GCA_030947245.1 Acidobacteriota bacterium | reverse complement strand
TCGCCGGATTGGAAGCGCGCCAACCTGCAGGCTATCATCTTCGTTCAGGACCGTAAGACCAAGCACATCCTTGGCGCGGCCAGCGTCAGACTGTAAGGTTCACAGCAGGTGAAACGCAACCTTGATCTGCGCCTTCACCACTACTGGCCGGCCATCCCGCATGCCCGGCCGGAACAGCCATTGGGAGACGGCCTCGATCGCCTTTTCATCCAAGCCCATCCCGAAGCTTCTCCCTATGCGCACATTCCGTACCCTCCCGTCCGTATCAACATCCACAAGCACCAGCACGGACCCCATCGCCCGGGCTTTACGAGCTTCTTCTGAATACTCCGGTTCCACACGCCGGATTGGCACGGGCGCACTAACGCCGCCGCGCCCGGCTTGGTAAACATCGCCACCCGACCCCGGGCCAAGCTTCACTCCGTTCCCATCACCCATTCCGCGCGGGCCGCCCAGTCCACCTGAAAGCAGCTTGCCCAAGCCGGAAGGGTCCCCAATTTGCGCGGAAGCAACAGACAGGGCCGGCGGCACATCCATTCCGGACGGAAGCACCAACTTAGGCGCCATGTTGACGACCGAGGGGGATGGCGGCATGAACGTTCTGGCCGAACGTGGCGGATGACCAAAACTCACCTGAGTTTTGGATTGCGCACCGCCCCCCATGGCAGCGCGGTAGGGAGGCAGTTTGACCCGGGTCAGCGATATGAGATCGGCCGGCAGTTTCGCCACAGGCGCCGTTCCAGCGGCGATAGCCAAAATCAGCAGCAACGCGGCCACATGAATTACCAGAGAAGTAAGAGCGGATTCCTTGCGCATTCAATTCGCAATGCAGCCCGCCCGCCGTGCTGAAGACAAAGGTACTTAGACGAGCAAGCGAGCGCAAGCACATCGGCGACCCGCAACACCTGTATTAAAACTTCGACACGAGAAGCAGACCGCCCACCAGCAGTCCGCAGCCGATCAGCCGGAGTGGATTCGCGCGGTGCACCTCAAACCCGACCCAGCCAAAGTGATCGAGCAGCACCGATACCAGCAGGGAACACGTGACGGTGAGCGAGGTGAAGACAGCGGAACCGAGCTTTCGTGCAAGCAGCAGTCCCGCCATGGTGGATGCAATGCTGAGGATTCCGCCCGCCCATGCCCACCACGGAGTTCGCGATAACTGCTCCCCTGTGGGCCGCGACCAGTGAACGAACAAAGCCGCCAGTAAAAGCCCGGCCAAAGCCGTGCCGTACACAACCAGCCCGGCCAGCAGCGGCTGGTCCAGCGATTTCCGAAGTTGAGCATTAGCCCCTGCCTGCACCGTGTTCAACATGCCCGCCGCTGCGGCGAACGCATAGAAGAATAGATTCATGTGCGAAACAGAGGCATTTCAGTCCGCTAAGTGCGCCATCTCACACCGAGGTCGAGCGGCTTCTTCGCATACTGGACGCTCCGTTCCATATCGGCCTTCTGCTGGAATGCGAGCGCGGCCTCATACTCGGGCGTGGTCTTCGTGCCCGGCACCTCTTCCACCACCATCCGGCCGTCATACGGATGGCCTCGCTTTGCGAGCGCAATGAATCGGGCCAAGTCGGCGGCGCGCATCCTCGGATACGTTTTCCAAATGTCCGGGTCGAGATACGGCATCACCACAGGCGGCCGTCCCGTGATCGGCTTGATATAGATGTACACGGGCGGACACACTTCCCGAACTTTCTGAACAATTTGCCGAAAGTCATTCACGCCATCCCCCAACACTACCCACTGCACCGCGGCACCGCGCGGCGTTTCATACACAACCGAATCCCTCAGGTGAACCGTCACGGCAAGCGGCCCCAGCGTCTCCACCGTGGTCATGGGATCTTCAAAGATAAACACCGGGTTTCCCGTGTCAAGATACGACCCTACAAACTCTTTCCCCGCACCCTCAATCACTGCCCGCGTCTCCCAGGCATGCAGGTCTTTGTGGTTCTCGATCGCGATCTTGACCCCCGCATCCATCGCCTGCGTCCGCACAGCGCGAAGGATTCGAATGGCCGTTTCCATGTGCTGCTCCACGGTTCCCGGCGGGAAATGCGCCCTGTCGCTCGCGAGCAATGCCCGCACGAGCGGCGACCCCATTCCTACCGCCCGCTCTATGTTCTTCCGAAGACGCGCCACCGAAACGTCAAACTCCGCGGGAGATTTCGGCAGAATTGCGCCTCCTCCGGTCTCAAGATGAAGCCCCAGCCGAGCCGCCTGGTCCTTCACCGCACTCCAGTGCGCCGGCTCCTGCGCTGCCGGGTCGAGCGAATCCTGCAGAAATACAGCATCCAGTTTCAGGGATGCCGCATACTCCAGCAGTTGCGCATCGTTCCACTTCAATCCCCGCAAACAATACGTGTTCAATCCAATCGGAATTTGTCCCGCGATGCTCACACAAGACATCCTATCGTCCCTATTTTTCGAGTTCCTTGACAAAGGCGAACAAAAGGCGAATACTAAAGCCCATGCTGTTCGGCGAATCTCCCGCTCCGGGTCTTGTCGGCATTGCCCGCCTCGCTTCCGAAAGTCCGTCGCTCGAAGTGAAGCGATCGGTCGAATATTTCGAGATTCCGGCGCGCAGTCTTTTGAACCGTACAAGGCCCGGGTTACCGTTTACCTGGACCGTCAACCCCTACCGGGGGTGTGAGTTCGCCTGCAAATACTGCTATGCCCGTTACACGCATGAGTTCATGGCGCAAGAGCCGGAAGCTTTTGAAAGCCGCATCTACGCCAAAGCCAATATCGCTCAGATTCTGCGGCGGGAACTGCGCCGCACTCCGGAACGCGAAGCCATCGCGATCGGCACCGCCACGGATCCGTACCAACCCGCGGAACGCCGCTTCGCCCGCACTCGGTCACTTCTGGAGGTGTTGGCGCGCGAACGGGGCCGCACGATTTCCATAACGACGAAGAGCGATCTGATCGTTCGGGATCTCGATCTGCTGCAACAGATCCACCAGAACAATTCAGTGCGCGTCAACATGACTGTTACGACACTGAATACAAAGCTCGCGCGCATCCTGGAACCTCGCGCGCCGCGCCCGGATCTTCGCTTAGGCGCTGTCCGGCAGTTGGCCGCTGCCGGAATTCCGGTGGGCGTTTTCCCGAATCCGATTCTGCCGCTGATTACGGATAGCGAACACAGCCTGGACCGCCTCGCCAAAGCCGCGAGAGACCACGGCGCAACCTACTTCGGAGGTGGCATTCTGTTCCTGATGCCGAGCGCCCAGAAGATCTTCTTCCCGTTCCTGGCGGCGCAGTTCCCGCACCTGCTCCGCCGTTATCAGGAGCGCTACCAGGGCCAGGCGTATCTGAAAGGCTCCTACCCCGAAACCATCAAAGCCCGAGTCCATGCCATCCGCGAGAGATACGGCCTGCGAAGCACACCTGCCGCTGAGCCCGCTCTGGAAACGCAGTGCCTGCAACGCGGTCTCTTCGACGAAGTGGGAAAATAGGGAATTGCCCAACGCACAAATTGCAGAATCTATCCTTCAGGTCCCGCACTCCCGCATCCGGGAACTCGCGGAAATCGCCATGTCCATGGATGGCGTGCTGAAGCTGTATTTCGGCGAATCGAACCTTCCCACGCCCGAATATATAAAAAAAGCCGCCACCCAGGCCTTAACGGACGGCTTCACATACTACACCGAGAATGCCGGCCTGCCTTCTCTGCGCCGCGCCATCGCGGAACATTACCAGCAATTCCAAGACGTCACTCTAGACCCGGCGAGCGAGATCGTCGTCACAACGTCCGGCGTTCAGGCCCTGAATGTGGGCATCCGCGCACTGCTCGATCCGGGCGATGAAGCTCTCGTCCTGACCCCCGCCTGGCCCAACGGATCTTCCATCGTCGCTATGTCGAACGCGCAGGTCCGGCAAATCGCGCATCCGCTTCGCGGCGATCGTTACGAAGTCGATTACGATGCGCTCGAAGCGGCCGTTACCCCACGCACGCGC